>JAUSEK010000011.1 GCA_030650275.1 Candidatus Omnitrophota bacterium
GCCTTAGTGATCGGACATGCGGGGCGGCTGGCGGCAGAGAAGAATTTGGATTTCCTGATAAATTGTATGGTCGAATTATTAAAGAAAGATGCAAGAGCCCATGCCCTGATCGTTGGCAAAGGCCAATCAGAAAAAATGATCAAGGGAGTTTTTAAGCAAGCTGGCCTTGAAAAAAGAGTACATTTAGTCGGGGTCTTACATTATCAGGATTTGGTTGATGCTTATTTTGCCATGGATGTTTTCGCATTTGCCTCATTGAGTGAAACCCAAGGGATCGTTCTTATTGAAGCCATGGCGGCAGGGGTTCCGGTGGTGGCGTTGGATGCGCCGGGAGCACGGGATATTGTCAAAGATTATTCCAACGGCCGATTGCTCAAAGAGATGGATCAAAAAAGTTTTGTTGACGCGCTGTCGTGGGTTATATGCCGTTCTGGCGAAGAATCACAAGTCCTAAAGCAGGCCGCGAGAACGACGGCACAGAAATATACCATTGAGATTTCCGCCAAACACATGTTAGAGATTTATGAAAATGTTAGATCAAAAAAATCTATTTCCGTAGGCAAGAAGAATAATTCGCAGTTTCTTTTTCTGTGGCGCATGAAAGCGGAGTGGGATATTTATAGCAATTATATTAAATCGGCGGTCACGGCAATATTTAAAGGAAATTTTAGCAGAACAGAACCCAAAAAGATCAACGACACGTCCGTCTGCCTCCTTAAGGAAGAGACGCCTCCCCCCGTGAAAGAGGGCGAACCGGATCAATACGTGATGACCGAGGATGGGAAACGCATCGCTTTTTCTCATGTTAAAGGAGGGTTTTCCAAAGTTGTTATTATCGCGCATGGCTTTTACAATAATAAGGATACAGTTTTGTTTAAAAAAATTTCGGACGCATTCAGTAAAGAGTACGATGTGATCGCGTTTGATTTTCGAGGGCATGGCAAGAGCAGCGACGTGTTCACGTGGACAGCGTTTGAACAAAAAGACTTACGGGCAATTGCCGCCTTCGCGAAAGAAAACAAGTATGAGAAAATCGGTGTGATCGGGTTTTCCCTTGGCGCGGCGATCGCGTTGATCGAAGCCAGTTTACATCAGAACATTGATAGCGTGATCGCTGTCAGCTCTCCGGCAGACTTAGGGAGTATCAATTTCCATTTTTGGGAAAAAGATATGTGGGAAGATCTAAAGCTCAATTTTGGGTTCAAGGGGTGGGGGAAGGGCGTCAGGTCGGGCAGTCCATCTTTACAAAAGGTCCGGCCAAGTGATATCGTTGATAAGATATCACCTACGCCGGTTCTTTTCCTTCATGGTGAGAAAGACTGGTTAGTCAAGACCAGGCATAGTCAGTTTTTATTTGCCAAGGCAAAAGGCCCCAAGGCCTTGACGATTATTAAAGATGGCGGCCATGCGGAAAGGATGTTTGATGCTGCGCCTGATCAATTTATGAAAATATGCTTAGACAGATTCAGGGAAACTTTATAAGGGGTCAATAACAATGAGCAAACATGCTAAATTTTATATTTTGCTGACATTAGTTACGGTCCTTTTTACTCTTTTTATGTACAGTATCGGTGTTGTGATCCTGGGCGCAGCCATTTTTCCAGGCGTATATTTTCTTTATCAGATCTGGGCGCATACGGATCAATTGAGCGCGATTTTAAGGATTTTGTATTTTTGTTTTGGATTTGTGGGGGCATATTTTTTATCCGGCGTCATGCTCATGTTGCTCGTCAGTCTTGTCAGGATCATTTTTCGGTTAAAATTAAAAGAAGGAGAATTCGCTGTCGGTTCACCCGAAATATTCAAATGGGTTTTTGTTAATGCATTTTTTATGGTTGTAAAAGTCGTTTTTTTGGATTTAATTTTGCTGACACCGTATTGTGCTTTATTTTATCGATTGATGGGAGCTAAAATTGGCAGTAATGTCCTGATCAATTCAAAAAATGTTGGGGACCTTTCATTGTTAGAGATCGGGGATAACTCGGCCATCGGCGGCAGCGCTACGATCATTGCCCATTCCTTTGAAAAAGGCGGGTTGAAGCTCCAAAAAGTCAAAATCGGAAAAAATGTTATTATTGGATTAAACTCTGTGATCTTTCCTGGAGTAGAGATCGGGGATAATGCTGTGGTCGCCGCAGGAGCGATCGTCCCTAAAAATACACATGTGGCCGCCAACACCACTTTTTTGGGAGCGTAGGGAAGAAAATAATAACATATGGAATATTTCTCGATAGTCGCAAAATGGGTCTCAGAAAAAGCCGCGCAATCATCCGTGAGCTTCGCGGCGTTCCTGATTGTTCTGGTTTGGGGAATAGCCGGACTGCCGCTTCATTTTAACGTGATATGGCATCTCATGATCAGCACGCTCGCCGCGGTGATCTCCATCATCATGCTTTTTATCATTCAAAACAGCCAAAACCGCCACACCATTGCGATCCAGCTGAAACTTGACGAGATCATCCGCGCCACCAAAGGCGCCCACAATGAAATGATGGACATTGAAAAGCTGACGGACGAGGATCTGGCGAGGATACAGAAGAAATATGGCTTACTGGCAGAGAAAACCAAAGAAGATCTGAAAGAAGGCAAGCTCGACACGCATACCCCCGACATCAGCACGCCGATCAAGGTTATACCCCGGTACAATTGATTTTATTTTGCCCTTCCCTAGAATACCATCATGAAGTTAAAAGGATCACATAAAGAGGAGGATTGTATGAAGAATAAATTCTTATTGATCATTGGGACTGTACTTTTAGCGATGTCGGTTTTAGGCTGTAACACGCTTAGCGGTGCCGGCAAAGATGTAGAGAGCGCAGGGAAAAGCATTCAAACAACAGTAGAACATAATAATTAAGGAGAAAGCGCTATGACAACAGAAACCCAAGTCCGAACAAGTAATACGAAGATCAGTGAAGCCCTCGAACTCTTGAATGAGGCGGCCAAAGAAAAAAGAGATGAGTTGAAAGGCCTAATGGCCAATAGGTACTCGCATATTCGGGAGGCGATGACGGCCGGGGTAGAGCACGGAAAAGAGGCCCTTAATCATACCAAAGACCTTGCTCAAGAGGCGATCATTAAAGGTGGAAAAAAAGCAAAAGAAATAGCGGGCGACGTCGATAAACGCGTGCATAAGGACCCGTGGGCCTACATCGCCGGGGCTACCGCAGCGTCTCTTTTATTGGGTTATTTGATGGGATCTAAACGTAAATAATTCTTAATTTATGATGGTGTGATCATGATCATCCGTCGATTGATCGGCCAATTATTTTCTTCTTTTCTTCTCCTGAGCATTGTCAGGAGATGTCAAAGCAGGTCTTCTTTGATGAAGATAAAAGCCGCTCAGGTGTATGTTCTTGCAGTAAAGAAAACACGGTCCTTCTTTTTAGGGGTTTTATTCGTGTCGGCTTGTTTTGTGTTCCTTATCAACGGCCTGTCTTTGATCCAAGCGGCATTTTTTACCTATTCAAGGTGGAGTAATGAAGTGAAATTCATCGTAGCTCTGTTATTAGGTGGTATAGAATTTTTGGGGGCTATAGGTATTTTGATCTATCTGTTTAGAGAAGAAACCTGGAGCAAGTTCTCTGGAATTCACAAGGTGGTCAGTTTAGTCATCGATGAAGAGAGCAGGAACAATAAAACATAAAGCCCCGAGCATTGATATCCTGGTGCATGGATAGCGAGAAGTTAACTTAGGGGCTGTGTCAATTCAATAAGGAGGGTAGAATTATGGAACATAATACTGTAGCATATTGGGCGTGGTTTCTTTTGATCGGCGGGGTGATCGGGTGGTTGGCGGGGCTTATCACCACAGGCCGGGGGTTCGGGATCATCGGAGACGTCGTGATCGGGGTTTTTGGGGCCATGCTTGGCGGATGGATGGCCAGAGCGATCGGACTATATACCGGTAGTGCGATCGGTGCGTTTTTGCTGGCAGTCGTCGGTGCGGTGGTTTTAGTGGGCCTGACGCGTTTCGTCGTAAGGCACGCATAGGCGGCAGATCGGGTTAAGAAAAGAGGGATTGGTCAAGTGCAAAAAAACAGCATAGCGCCGTTGGTATGCGCGGCTTTGTTGTTAACAGGAGGGAACGTCATGGCCCGTGAGACCGTCCGTATTTATGATGCCGCCAGCGGAACATATCAGCAGCTAGAGAAGGTGGAAAAGACGCCGCAGGAATGGAAGAAGATATTGACGCCCGAGCAATACCGCGTGACGCGCGAGCACGGCACCGAGGCCGCCTTTTGCGGATTGCCGACGAAAGACCACAAGAAAGGCATTTACAAATGTGTCGGCTGCGGCACGGACCTGTTCAGGGTGGACAATAAATTTGAGTCCGGCACCGGCTGGCCCAGTTTCTGGCAGCCCGTGGATGAGGCCAATGTCGCCTATGATGAGGATGACACTTTGGGCATGCGCCGCGTTGAAGTGCATTGCGCGCGCTGCAAGGCGCATTTGGGCCACGTGTTTGACGACGGCCCGTTGCCCACGCACAAACGCTATTGCATCAATTCCGCGGCCTTAAAGTTCGTGCCCGCCGACGATGCCCATCTGGAAACAGCGACCTTTGCCGGCGGATGTTTCTGGTGTATGGAGCCGTTTTTGGCGCATTTAAAGGGCGTTAAAAGCGTCACGGCCGGTTATACCGGAGGCCGGACGGAAAACCCGACGTATGAAGAGGTTTCCAGCGGCCGAACAGGGCATGCCGAAGCCGTGGAGGTTGTTTTTGATCCCAAGGTGGTGTCGTACGCGAAACTCCTGCACATTTACTGGCACAACATTGATCCGACAGCGGTCAACAGCCAGTTCGTTGACCACGGCACGCAATACCGCACCGGAATTTTTTATCATAGCGAGGAACAAAGGCGTGCCGCGGAGGGATCCAAGAAAGAATTGGCCGCGTCCAAGCGTTTTGACAAACCCATTGTGACAGAAATTGTCCCGGCATCCGCGTTCTATCCGGCGGAGGAATACCATCAGGACTATTACAAGAAGAACCCCGGACACTACAAAATGTATCACGACAATTCCGGCCGTGATGAGTTCCTTGAAAAGACGTGGGGTAAGGAAAAAGAGACCGATTAACGCTTGAGCCCGAGCGTGAGGTCTAAAACGACTTCAGCCATCATGGCGGCGCAGGCCGTGACGCGGGGGGCCATGGGAGGGTGCCCTTGCGCGGAATCCGTGAAGCGGTCACCGCAAATATACACATTGCCCATCTTTTTGACGGACATCGGTTTCTTTTCGGTCAATCCCGCCATGCCCACTCCGCTGACCACCACGGGACAGCGCGGGGAATAATACTGCACGAACCGGTATTTCCAGTCCGTCGCGTCAAAGGCCTCAACAATAAAATCAAACCCTTTGAAAAATTGTTCGGCGTTATTTTCGTTCCACTGGGTTTTGTGGACGATGATATGCGCGTCGGGATTGATGCCGAGCAGACGTTTTTTGCTCACATCAACCTTGGCCAGGCCGATCTCGTTGGTAAAGTACTGCTGGCGGTTGAGATTGGAGGCGTCAATGAGGTCCTGGTCCACGATCTCCAGATGCTTGAACCCCGAACGCACTAAAATCATCGCGCAATTGCTCCCCAAGCCGCCGGCGCCGCCGATGCCGACTTTTTTGGACTGGATCAGCGCCAATTGTTCCGGTTTCAAATACTTCAAAAGCCCTTGTTCAAAAATGTTCATGCCGCGTTCTCAATACGCCGCCAGTCGGTGAAGACGGGATCGAAGTTCCGTTTTTTGAGCAAGGCCACGACGTCAGCGACCGAGCGGTCGTCCTTGATGTCAAATTGGGGGTCTTGTTCGTCTTTGTCCAGCAGGGAATAGCCACCCACGGCCGTGTTGGACCCGGCAGACATGCGCGTGATGCCCAGTTCCAGCAGATTGTTTCGTAATTGCGGAGCCTCCCGCGTCGAAAGATTGATACCCACGCGTGGAAAAAGGATGCGCGTCAGGCAAATGATCTTGATAAATGCCGTGTCGTCCACGTCACAACGGACGAATTCTTTTTCCTTGATGGTGCGCAGACGCGGGAATGAGATCCCGTATTCCACGCCCGGATAAGATCTTTCCATATTCCGCAAATGTTCATACAGCGCCAGTAAGTCCGGCGCGGTTTCGCTTAAGCCCAGCAAGATGCCCATGGCGATCTGGCGCATGCCGCCCTCGGCCGCCCGCCGGGGCGTGTCGTATCTGAAATCATAATCCTTTTTATATCCCGACAAATGGACGTCGGCATAACGCCTGCGGTCATAGGTTTCCTGATACACGGTGATGCCGTCAACGCCGGCGGCGAACAGTTCTTTGTATTCCTGGGTCTGCATGGGATGGACTTCCAGCGCGATACCCTGGAAGAGATCGCCGGCAATGCGCGCGGCGTCTTTTAAATATTCAATGGGCGTGTGTTTATACGATTCACCGGTGAGCATGAGGATATTGCGTATGCCCTGGCCGTGGATAGGGGCCATTTCCCGGCGCATCTCGTCGGGGGTCAGTTTGATGCGTTTGATCTTGTTGAGCGCGTGGAAACCGCAATACGTGCAATGGCTGGAGCAGTAATTGGACAGGTACAGGGGGGCGTAGAGGCCGATGGTGCGGCCGAAATTTTGACGGGTGATACGGGCGGCTTCGCGGGCCAATTCTTCAACGTTTTCCCGGCGGGTATCGTTGAGGACCTCTTGGATCTTATTGAGCGTTATCATAAAGGAAGCCCGTCAGCGGTGACGAGGCATTGGCAACGGGTCTTTGCCGGGGAAGGCCGCTCAAATAGGCCATGCGTCCGGCTTCAACAGCCAGCGCAAAGGCCCTGGCAAGGACGGCAGGTTGTTCGGCGGTGGCCACCGCCGTGTTGGCCAAAACCGCGGCCGCGCCCATTTCCATGGCTTCGGCGGCCTGCGAGGGCGCGCCGATGCCGGCGTCCACGACAATAGGCAGGTCAATTTCATTGATGAGCACCGCAATAAGCTCCCTGGTCTTAAGCCCTTGATTGCTGCCGATGAAAGAACCAAGGGGCATGACGGTGGCGGCCCCGGCTTTGACCAGGGCGCGCGCGGTGTACAGGTCGGGCAAAATATAGGGAAGGACGACAAAGCCCTCGGCAGCGAGGATCTGTGTGGCTTTGATGGTTTCCTGATTGTCAGGCAAAAGGTATTTGCTGTCGTTGATGACTTCGATCTTCACCCAGTTGCCGCATCCCGAGGCCTTGGCCAGACGCGCGATGCGCACGGCTTCCTGCGCGTTGCGGGCACCCGAAGTGTTGGTCAAAAGCGTTACGTTCTTGGGGATGTGCTCAAGGATATTGTCTTCGTGGCGTTCCAGGTCCACACGGCGCAGGGCGACGGTGACAATTTCCGTGCCCGAAGAAACGATGCTCTCGGTGAGGTCGCTTTTATTCTTGAATTTTCCGGTGCCTAAGAGGAAACGGCTGGTAAATGTTTTGCCGGCGATGACGAGCGGTATGTCATTGAACACGGATCAACCTCCGCCGACGAAGGCGACGAGTTCCAGCCGGTCGCCGTCCCTGACCTTGGTGGCAGATCTTTCGGGGCCGCTGATGATGGTGCCGTTGAGTTCCGCGATGACATGCGCGGGATTTTTGCACAGATCGCGGACAATGTCCTCTAAATGGACACCGTCATTGAGGTGTTTGGGAGAGCCGTTGAGGGTGATATTCATAGGGGTTCATTCTAAACCAAGACGTCTGAAAATGCAAATTTTGCAGAGGGACCAAATATTTTTAATTTTTTCATTGCAGGGCCGTGATTGTTATAAGATATAAACTATTAAGACCCATTAAGACCCCTCGCTTTGCTCGGGGTTAATTCCGGCAAATGACTTACGTTCACTGTGTTCCGTAAGTCATGCCGTCATTAAAAAAACCTTTGAATAAGAAGGTCATTTATAGTATAAATGTCCGTTTGTGGTTAACTTCTAAAAGACCTTAAAAAGGACGGCACAACCGATGAGCAAACTGCAAGACGTGTTTGGTTACGAATTACTTTTGGACCTTTATGGATGCAGGCCCGGCGTCTGCGAAGACCTGACGCTTTGTTATAGTTTCCTCGACGATATCGTCGGTTTTCTGGGGATGGAGAAACAGGGGCCTCCGAGCATTTTCCGCAGTGACGGCGTGCGTTTCCCGGACAAGGCGGGGCTCTCGGGTTGGGTGCCTCTGATCGAAAGCTCCATCGTCATCCACACCCTGACACCCAAGGACTACATCTCCGTGGACATTTATTGTTGCCGCGCCTTTGACCGCAAGAAAGCCGAGGAATTCTGCAAACGCTTTTTCGGCCCCAAAAAGATCGAAACGCAGTTCGTTGAGCGCGGCCTGTCCTATTACCCCGCCTATGGCGGGGCAGGCGCTGAGGCCAAGGTCCTGGCCCACAAGTAATTGCCTTACACCACCAACGACATCAAGCACATTGAAGACAAGTGGCAGAGGTTTTGGGATTCCCATAAAACCTTTCACGCCCAGAGTGACCCATCCAAGCCCAAATATTACGTCCTGGAAATGTTCCCCTATCCATCGGGCAAGATCCACATGGGCCACGTGCGCAATTACACCATCGGCGACGTCATCGCCCGTTACAAGCGCATGCGCGGCTTTAACGTCCTGCACCCCATCGGTTATGACGCTTTCGGTCAGCCCGCCGAGAACGCCGCCATCAAGAACAAAACCGACCCTGCCGAGTGGACCTACCAATGCATCAGCCAGATGCACGATGAATTAAAGAAAATGGGTTTTTCTTACGATTGGGACCGCGAAATTTCCACCTGTGACGCGTCCTATTACCGCTGGAACCAGTGGATATTCCTGAAAATGTTTGAACGCGGCCTCGCGTATAAAAAGGCCTCGCCGGTCAATTGGTGCCCGAGCTGTACCACGACGCTGGCCAATGAAGAGGTGATCGAGAACAAATGCTGGCGGTGCCAGTCCGAGGTCGTGCAAAAAGACCTGGAACAGTGGTATCTGAAGATCACCCATTTTGCCGAAGCTTTGCTGGAGGACTTAAAGAAATTGGATTATTGGCCGTCGAGGGTCGTGGCCATGCAGGACAACTGGATCGGCAAGAGTTTCGGCGTTGAGATCGATTTCAAGGTCAAGGCCCTCAACGAGACCATCGCTGTTTTCACCACCCGTCCCGATACCATTTTCGGCGCCACCTATATCGTGCTGGCCCCTGAACATCCACTGGTGGAAAAATTGATCCAGGGCGCGCCCGAGGAGCGGGCGATCAGGGCATTGATCGGTCAGGTGGCCAAGAAGAGCAAGTCCTTGCGCATGTCTGGCGACGACCGTAAGGAAGGCCTGTTCACGGGCCGTTATGCCGTCAATCCCGTCAACGGCAAGGCCGTTCCTGTCTGGGTGGGGGATTATGTTTTAATGGAATACGGGACCGGCGCCATCATGGCCGTGCCCACGCATGACCAGCGCGATTTTGAATTCGCCCGCCGGCACAAATTGCCCATGACGATCGTGATCCAGGACCCGCAAAACCCGTCGGCAACTCCCGGTGCCATGACAAAAGCGTATGAGGACCAGGGGGTTTTGGTCAATTCGGGGGAATTCAACGGTTTGGGCAATGAGGCGGCCCAACAAAAGATCGCGGAGTGGATGGCATCCAAACGCATGGGCAAGGTCAGCGTGCATTGGCGTTTGCGCGACTGGCTCATTTCACGCCAGCGTTATTGGGGCACGCCCATCCCCATCATTTATTGTGATGCCTGCGGGACTGTCCCTGTCCCCGAAGATCAACTGCCTGTGGAATTGCCGGCCAAGGTCGCGATCACCGGTGAGGGCGGAAGCCCGTTGGGCAAGGTGCAGGAATTCGTCCAGGTGTTCTGCCCCCGGTGTAAAAAAGAGGCCCGCCGGGAAACCGATACCATGGCCACGTTCTTTGATTCCTCGTGGTATTTCCTGCGTTATGTTTCCGCCCGCGATGACCGGCAGGTGTTTGACAAGGCGGAGGCGAAATACTGGATGCCGGTGGACCAGTATGTCGGCGGCATCGAGCACGCCATTCTGCATTTATTGTATTCACGGTTTTTTACAAAATTTTTTAAAGACCTGAACCTCATTGATCTTGACGAGCCATTTGTGCGCCTGTTGACCCAGGGCATGGTGCTCAAAGACGGGGAGGTCATGTCCAAGTCGCGCGGCAACGCCGTTGACCCCGACGAGGTTTTATCCAAATACGGGGCGGACACCTTGCGTTTGTTCATCCTGTTCGCAGCACCCCCCGAAGACCAGCTGGAATACAACAGCGACGGCCTGGAAGGCGCCTGGCGGTTCCTTAACCGCGTGTATCAGATGGTCGAGAAACGTTATCAGAGAACGGACGCTGCCTATGCGTTCAAAGACCTGCCGGATGCACAGCGCGATCTGGAACGTGAGCGCCATCGGACCATCAAGAAAGTGGGGCAGGCGTTGGAGGAGGACTTTAAGTTCAATACCGCCTTAAGCCAGATGATGATCCTGGCCAATGCCATTGACAAACATAAAAGCGCTGCCCTCCAATCCGGCGCCGTGGTGGACCAAAGCATTGAGACCCTGGTGCTTTTATTGGCGCCCATCGCTCCGCACGTGTGCGAAGAGATGTGGCAGATGATGGGAAAGCCGGATGCCACCATCGCCCATGTTCCCTGGCCTTCTTATGATGAGCAAGCCATGGTCCAGAGCGTTGTCACCATGGCCGTCCAGGTCAACGGCAAGGTGCGCGGCCAGTTCACGGTCCACGCCGACGCGTCCGAGGCGGACATCAAGGCCATTGTGCTGGCCGACGCCAACGTGCAAAAATACGTCCAAAACCTGGCCATCAAGAAATTCATTGTCGTTCCCCACAAATTGGTTAGTATAGTGGTGTGATGAGATTTTACGCCGACCTGCACATCCATTCCCATTTTTCCCGCGCCACCAGTAAAAATTTAGACCTTGAACATTTGTACCTCTGGGCCCAACTCAAAGGCATCCACGTTGTCGGCACCGGCGATTGCGTGCATCCGGGCTGGATGAAAGAACTGGAAGAAAAGCTCGAGCCCGCTGAAGAAGGGTTTTTCAAACTTAAGACCAAATTCGCCAAGCCCATGGACGCGCAAGTGCCGCCGGCCTGCCGCGCGGACGTGCGCTTCGCGCTCACCGTCGAGATCTCCAATATTTATAAACGTCTTGATAAGGTCCGTAAAGTCCACAATCTGATCTGGTTTCCCTCGTTTGAGGCCGCCAAAAATGTGCAGGCCAAATTAGGCGCCATCGGGAATATCAAAAGCGACGGCCGGCCTATCTTGGGGCTGGATTCGCGCGACCTTCTGGAGATCGCCCTTGAGGCGGACAAGGACAATATTTTTGTGCCGGCCCACATATGGACGCCGTGGTTCTCGGCCTTGGGTTCCATGGGAGGATTTGACCGGATGGAAGATTGCTTCGCAGACCTGACGGACCACATTTTTGCCGTTGAGACCGGGCTTTCGTCCGACCCCCTGATGAACTGGCGTTTGAAACAACTTGACCCATTCATTCTAGTATCCAACTCCGACGCGCACTCGCCCCCCAAACTCGGGCGCGAAGCCAACATCTTTGATACCGAATTCAGTTATCGCGGCATTCTCAACGCGCTCAAGGACCCAAAGGACAAAGGGCTCGTGGGCACCTTGGAATTCTTTCCGGAAGAAGGCAAATACCATTATGACGGCCATCGCGTTTGTCAGGCGCGTTTGCATCCCAAGGAGACCATTGCCCATAAGGGTTTGTGTCCTGTGTGCAGAAAGCCAGTCACCGTCGGGGTCATGGCGCGTGTGGAAGAATTGGCCGACCGTCCTGAAGGAGAAAAGTCCCCGCGCTGGCGGCCGTATACCAGCTTGATCCCTTTGCCGGAACTCATTGCCGAAGCCAAGGACGTGGGGCCTTCCAGCAAACAGGTGCAGGAAATTTTCATGAACATGCTGGCGAAGTTGGGAAGTGAATTTCATATCCTGATGGATGCTCCCATTGATGTGATCAAAAAGAGCACCGGAGAGATTGTTGCCGAAGGGATTTCCCGCATGCGCCAGGGCAAGGTTAAGATCGCGGCCGGTTATGACGGCGAATTCGGCACGATCAATATCTTTTCCGACAAGGAACGCCAACGCATTGACCGCCAATTAGCCCTCTTTTGATGGTTCGACGCGCTTCGCTTGCTCACCATAAATGAAAAAACCGCAGGACCTCAATAATGCCCAATGGCAGGCTGTCACGCATGACAGCGGGCATCTGCTCATCGTCGCCGGGCCAGGCACCGGCAAAACCCACACCTTGACTTATCGGATCGCCCGTTTGACCGAGCACCTCACCAATGACCAGCGCGTTTTGGCGGTGACCTTCACCAATAAGGCCGCGGATCAGATGCAAGAGCGTCTCAAACAAAAAGGCGCGGACGCCGGAAAATTCTGGGCGGGAACATTTCATCGTTTTTGCGTTCAGCTGTTGCGTCAACACGCCCAGGATACGGATCTGCCCAACAATTTTCAAATTGCCTTGCCCCGGCAGATCGCGGCCCTGACCAAGGACATATGGCCGGGCAAAACCATGGCCCAGCGCCAGGCGGTCTTGGAAAATATTTCATGGATCAAATCCACACGGCTTGTCCTTGATCCCAACGAGGATTTCAAAGCGTATCACCGTTTCTTGCGGGGAAAGGGACTGATTGATTTTGACGATATCTTGCGCGAAGCGTTGATCCTATTGGAAAATAACGACGAGGCCGCCGATGCAACGCGGCGGCAATACCCGTTCGTCTGTGTGGATGAATACCAGGACATCAACATCGTTCAAAACGCTTTACTTAAAATTTTAAGCCGTGACGGCACACTGTTAACCGCTATCGGCGACCCGGACCAAAGCATTTACGGTTTTCGCGGCAGCGAAGTAAAATTGTTCCATCGTTTTGCGGATGATTTTCCCAATGGGACGCGTTTATACTTGAATGAGAATTACCGTTCGGCGCCCAATCTTTTGCAGGCCAGCGGTCAGGTTATTGGACAAGACGGGAAACAGGAAGATTTTCAGCTGGTGGCCAAAATTCACAGCGAGGGCCGTTTGGTCGTGCATGAGGCGGCCACGGACCGGGCCGAGGCCGAATATATCGCCCATGAAATTGAAAAAATGGTCGGCGGTTTGAGTTTATTGTCCGCCTTTGTCCGACGGCACGGGCATGTCCCACGCACGTTCGGGGACATCGCGGTCCTTTACCGGTTAAACGCGCAAAAAATTTGTCTCATTCAGGCGCTGGAACATTTGGGTATCCCATACCAAGCATCCGATGCAGCCAAGCCGCAAGCAGGAGGGGATGACGACGTCCTTTTGCGCGCGGCGGAAGAGACGCTGGACTATAACGTGGAAAAGGTTTCGCTGTTGACCCTGCACGCGGCCAAGGGTTTGGAATTTCCCGTTGTTTTTATCGCCGGATGCGAAGAACATCTTTTGCCTTTGGTCGCGGCGGGTATGGCAGGGGACAGAGAAGAGGAGCGGCGGTTATTTTACGTAGGCATGACGCGCGCCAAGGAGTTTTTGTATCTGACCCGCGCCGAGCGCCGCCAATTGTTCGGCAAAGGGATGTTCAATGGTCCTTCGCCGTTTTTGGCAGACATCGAGGAGGACTTAAAGGCCTATGAGGCCGGCCGCAGGAAAAAGATCAAACCCGCCCTTGCGCCGGACCAGCAGATGAAATTGTTTTGACATAACCCATCGTATTTCTTATACTGCTTTTGTCGTTCCCCGCGGCGCAGTTTCTTCTTAATTCCCCTTTGTGAGCTTCATTCATGTTTGCTTTGACCCCGCAGGAGCGCTCGGTTCTGGCCTGGCTTTTGACCATTGGCCTCGTCGGAACCCTTGTGACCATCGGATTAAAGAAAGACGCGAAGATCATCCGTTGGGTCAACACCGCGCGCCTTGCCCATCACAACACCTCGGTTTCCATCAATACGGCCACGGCTGAAGAACTGGATAAAGTCCCAGGCATCGGCCCTAAGACCGCCGCCAACATCATCGCCGCCCGCGAGGCCGATGGCCCTTTTCGATCCCTTGACGATCTGCGCCGCGTTAAAGGCATCACCAAGAAGAATTTTTCCAGCATCATCGGACATTTGCGCTTATGAAAATGCATCGCCCATGCCTTTGGCTGTCCCTGGCCTTGGCCGCCGGTATCGTCGCGGGTGACCGGACATTTTTGCCTTTCGCGGGGTGGCTGTTCCTGTTCGGCCTGGCCTTAGCCGCATCGTTTATTTTTCAACGGACGGTTATTTTTTATATGGCCGTGTTTTGTTTGGGCGCGGTCCTGATCCAGAACGTTTATCTTTTGCCCGCGGATGATATGGCCCGGCTTTCAATGCGGGAGCGCGCAGATCTTAGATCCGTCGAGGGTGTCGTGGATTCGGATGTGCGCGTTATGATCGGACCGATGAGTTCTAAGCGGGTTTTTGATCTGCAAGTCGAACAGATCAAGGTTGGGGAGACCTGGGTTTCTAAGAAGGGAAAGATACAGGCGCAGGTCTATCAGGACGTCCCCGTGATGTATGGGCAGAGATTACGTTTAGGAGGAGGTTTGCATACGCCTTATTCCGGCAAGCCGGGGGAGAAGTTTTCTTATAGGGACCATTTGCGCCGCCAGGGTATTTTTTGGATCTTAAGCGTCAGCAAAAAGAGCGATGCCCAGATCATCGGCAACGGCTTTGGCAATCCATTTGTCGCTTTGTCGCTCAAGACACGCGGGCACACCAAATCCGTTTTAAATCAATACCTGGCACCCGACGAGGCGGGGGTGATCGCGGCCATGCTGGTCGGGGACCGCGGCCAAATGCCTCGGGACTTGAAGGATGTTTTCGTGCGCACCGGCACGGCCCATATTTTGGCCATCAGCGGCATGAACATGGCCATCATCGCGGGGGTCGTCTTTTTTATTTTGCGTTTATGCCCCATCCCGCGCGCGGCGCAATTGTTGACGACAATAGCACTTTTGTTCATCTACACGTTCGTGAGCGGATGGGCGCCGTCGGTCGTGCGGGCATGTTTGATGTCTTCCGTTTTTTTGGCGGGGTTTGTTTTTGAAGAAGAAGGGGAGCCGTTCAATTCTTTGGGGTTGGCGGCATTGCTTTTGTTGTTGATGGACCCGCGCAACCTCTTTGACATCGGGTTCCAATTGTCCTTTGCCGCGGTCGCGGCCATCTTCCTTTTATACGGGCCCTGCCAGAGCGTCCTGAAATTCTTGCCCGGATGCCTCGCCAAGCCGCTGGCTGTTTCTTTGGCCGCGTGGACCGGCACGGCAGGCCTGTTCTTATATCATTTCGGCACCATCGCCCCGGTCGGTATTCTGGCCAACCTTCCCATCGTTCCGCTGGCTGACATGGTCGTTATTCTGGCGCTGGGGCTTGCCTTTACGGGAACATGTTTGCCGGTTTTTGCCTACGCGTTCGCCGGTTCCCTTAAGGTCGTTTTCAATCTGATGGTCGTTGCGGCCATGGGATTCAGTCAGATCCCGTGGGGGTATTTCGTGTTCCCTGAATAGCCATACAATAGTATGGTATATAGTATTGACAATATGAAAACAGGAGGTATACTTTAAATGGAAAGTAACTTTATTTGGGATCTGGGCAAAGAGGCGGCAAATGTTCAAAAGCATAAAGTCGATTTTAAAACAGCGATGCGTGCTTTTTTGGACCCTCACAGAAAGATATTTTTTGATGAGAAACACAGTTGTCATGAAGACAGGTTCTTTTGCGTTGGTAAGATCATAGGCAGGGTATTGACCGTAAGGTTTATGTATAGAGCAAATAAAATTCGCATTATAGGAGCTGGTTTTTGGCGGAAAGGAGCTAAGTATTATGAAAAAGAAGAAAATAACAGATGAGAATATGCCTATTGGTAAGTTGATCCGGGTGCCTGATTTTTTGCCGCCGCCGGATCAGTTGGTTTTTCCGGATGGAACGATCAAGGTGACATTATCTTTGACCAGGGAAAGTGTTAATTTTTTTAAAAAGAAGGCCAAGCGTCATCACACGAAATACCAGAAGATGATCCGGGAAGTGGTGGACCGTTATGCCAGGCAATTCAATGGGTCCTGATAAGATCATTTTTCTGCTTCGTTATTGACTAAATTTTCTGGGGTGGTTAAATTAAAAACATGCGCATCGTCCTTTTGCTTTTTTTAGCGGTTGTTCAGACAGCCCTGCTTTGGGCGGCAGAGCCCGTCAAGGACGGTTTTTACGACGAGCGCGACGCCAAAGGCGTTCTGGTGCGCACCGTTGAATACCGCTACGGGGCGCCCAACGGCCGCTTCCGCACTTTTTATCCCGATGGCCGCATCGAGGGCGCGGGCGGATACCTCAACGGAAAGTTGAGCGGTATGGCCCAGGGCTATTGGCCCGACGGGACCATGAAGGTCAAATCCTTCTACCGTGACGGCAAACTCCACGGCATATCCACCCTGTATTACAAGAACGGCAGGGTCCAAGCCGAGATCACCTATTTCAACGGCCTGCAGGGAGACCTGACCCGCGAATTTGACGAGGAAGGCCGTCCCGAGTGGGAACGTCATTTCATTAACGGCAAGGAAGAGGGCACGACCAAACAATTCTATCCTGCCAGCGGCGCCCTTTTCAGGGAATACAAATACAAAAACGGGAAGCAGACGGGTTTTGTCCGCGAATATTTTGAGAACGGCCGTCACAAAGGGACGTATGAGACCGTTGATGGCGTGCGTTCGGGGCTGGGTACGGAATATTATGAGACCGGAGAACTTTTACGCAAAGGACCCATGGTCAACGGCCAATTCAACGGGCTGGTGACCATGTATTACCAAAACGGCCAGGTGCGCGGCAAGGCCGAATTCAAGGACGGGGCCATGGATGATCCCAATTGGCGGGAATTTTATGACACCGGCGAATTATGGAATCTGGTGGCGGTGGTCAACGGCAAGAAGCAGGGGCCGGCCAAAGAATTTTACCGCAGCGGCGTCCTGAAAAATGAGGGAACGTTCAAAGACGACTGGCGCAACGGCATATTTAAGGTTTACGGCGAGGACGGCGTGCTCAAGGCCATGGATTTCTACGAGTATGACCGCCTGCTGCGCCATCAGGAGTTCAACAAAGACGGGAAGCTCATTACCGAACAAATTTATTACACCCCCCTGTCCTCCCCTTGACAAAGAGTTTTTTTTTGCTATAATCTTAGCACACAAACATTGAGAGTGCTAATCGGGTAAATACGGTATGTCATCCAAAAAGACTGACTTTCAGGAACGCAAAGAGCGGGTTTTGGGCATCGTGGTCGATGAGTATATCAAGAGCACGACGCCCGTGGGCTCGCATTTTATTGTCCAGCAATACTCTTTGGACCTAAGCCCGGCCACGATCCGCAATATTCTGGCGGAACTGGAGGAAGAGGGGTATTTGTCCCATCCGCATACCTCGGCCGGCCGCGTCCCGACCCAGACAGGGTACCGCTATTACGTGGACCATTTGATGCATCAGATCCAGTTATTGGAGAAGGAAAAGGTCCGCCTGCATCAGGAATACGCGCAGGATTTGAACGAATTGGAAACGGCCCTGGATCATGCTTCACAGGCCATTTCCGAGATCACCCATTGCACCAGCATCATTGCCGTGGATGGGTGGGGACAGAAGATGATCTGCAAGGGGACCAGTTTTGTGGTCAATTACCCCGAAGAGCGGGACCTGGAATCGATCCGCGCCATTTTGAGGACCCTGGAGCAAAAAGAGCAGATATTGAAGCTCATCAACCGCGACTTGGAAAAGAAGGTCTCCATTTATATCGGTCATGAGATGGCGCTTAAGGAAATGGACGGCTGTTCTTTGGCGGTCGCGCGTTTCAGCAATCGCGGGGCCGAAGGCCGCATCGCCGTTTTGGGCCCCACCCGTATGGATTATGAGAGGGTCGTTTCCGCGCTGGATTACGTTTGCGGGCTGATCAACCGGGGCATATGAACGAAGACATTGAACAAGACCCGCAAGAGGTCGCGCCTGAACCTGTCAAGCCACAACCCGTCGACGACGGTTATAAGGACAAATATGTCCGGCTGTTGGCTGAATTTGAGAACGCGCGCAAACGCCAGGAACGCGAGCGTTCCCAGATCATCAAATACGCCCACGAAGAGATCGTGGTTGAACTTTTAGACGTCTTTGATGATCTGGAGCGGGCGCTGGCCGCGGCCAAGGCTAAAGAAGGCGGGGCAGGTGCCGGTGTCGTCAAGGGTTTGGAAATGGTCGCGATGAAATTGCAGGACGTGCTTAAGAAATACGGAGTGGCGCCCATTGAGGCGGTGGGCAAGCCCTTTGACCCGCACATGCACGAACCGCTGATGCATGAGGCGAGCGGCGTGCATCCCGACGGGCATGTGATGGAAGAATTCCAAAAAGGATACACCTTAAGCGGGCGCGTGGTGCGCACCGCCAAGGTCAAGGTAGCGAAAAACAATACGTAGGGGCGGGGACCCCGCCCGTACATGGATATAAAAACAGGAGGGAATTATGGCACGCGTGATCGGTATTGACTTGGGAACATCAAATTCGGCGGCGGCGGTCATGGAGGGCGGGCGTCCCGTCATCATTCCGTCGGCGGAAGGCGCCGGGGTTTCTTCCGGCAAGGCCTTCCCGTCGTTCGTGGCCTTCACCAAGGACGGGCAATTGCTCGTCGGTGAACCAGCCCGGCGTCAGGCGCCGATCAATTCGGAAGGCACCATTTACGCGTCCAAGCGTAAAATGGGCACGGATCATAAATTCAAGGTCTTCGGCAAGGAATACAGCCCCCAGCAGGTCGGGTCTTTTATCCTGCAGAAGATCAAGGCGGACGCCGAGAAATTCTTGGGCGACAAGATCGAGGACGTGGTCATCACGGTGCCCGCGTATTTCAATGACAATCAGCGCCAGGCCACCAAGGACGCGGGCGAGATCGCGGGTTTGAAGGTCCTGCGCATCATCAACGAGCCCACGGCCGCGTGTCTGGCTTATGGCCTGGACAAGGCCGGCAAAGAACAGAAGATCATGGTCTTTGACTTAGGCGGCGGTACGCTCGACGTGACCATCCTTGAAATGGGCTGGGACGAAGGCAACAAGGCCGCCACGTTTGAAGTCCTGGCCACCAGCGGGGACACTCAATTAGGCGGTACGGACATGGACAATGCCCTGATCGAATACATCACAGCGGAATTCAAGAGAGAAAGCGGCGTGGATCTGCGCAACGATAAAATGTCGTTCCAACGCTTGCGCGAGGCCGCGGAAAAAGCCAAGGTGGAACTCTCCAGCACCGTGTCAACGGAAGTCAATTTGCCGTATATCACGGCGGACGCCACCGGCCCCAAACACTTGACCATGAAGATCGAGCGCGCCAAACTGGAAAGCTTGGTGTCCGCGCTGGTGGACCGCTGCCGCGGCCCGGTGCGCCAGGCCATCAAGGACGCGTCGGCGAAGCTCGGCGCGGACGTGAAGGTTGACCGCGTGATCCTGGTCGGCGGCCCCACCCGCATGCCCATCATCCAGCAATTTTTGGAAAAGGAAGTGGGCCAGAAGATCGAGGGCGGCATTGACCCCATGGAATGCGTGGCGTTGGGCGCGGCCGTGCAGGGCGCCATCATCACCGGTGATGCCAAAGAGGTTTTGTTGCTGGATGTCACACCGCTTTCGCTGGGCATTGAAACCATGGGCGGGGTGTTCACCAAGCTTGTGGACCGCAATACGACGATTCCGACGAAAAAAAGCCAGATCTTTTCCACCGCCGAGGACAATCAGGGCGCGGTGACCATCCGCGTTTTGCAGGGCGAGCGGCAAATGGCCAATGACAACGTCGAGTTGGGGCGTTTTGATCTCGTCGGCATTCCGCCGGCGCCGCGCGGCATCCCGCAGATCGAGGTCACTTTTGACATTGATACCAACGGCATCGTGCACGTGACAGCCAAGGACAAGGCCACGGGCAAGGAACAGAAGATCCAGATCACGGCCAAAACCAAGTTGTCCGAAGCCGATATCCAGCGTATGGTCAAAGAGGCCGAAAAATTCGCGGAAGAGGATAGGAAGCGCCGCGAGGAAGCGGAACTGCTCAACCAGGCCAATACCCTGGTCTATGCGACGGAGAAAGCGCTTAAGGATTACGGCGATAAAGTCACTTCTGCCGACAAGGAGAGCGCTGAAAAAGCGCTCAATGCCCTTAAGGATGCTGTCAAGGACAAGAACCCTGACAGGATCAAGTCCGCGACGGAAGAATTGCAAAAAGCCAGCCATAAATTGGCGGAAGAGGCCTATAAAGCCACGGCCGCCCAGCAGGGCGGGGCGCAACCGTCGGGCGGGCCCCAAGGCGATTCCGGCGGCGAAGAGCCACGATCCGATAAGCCCAAGGACGACGTCATTGACGCGGATTTCAAGGCGTCTCCGGATAAATAATGAAGAAGGATTATTACGAGATCCTAGGCGTGCCCAAAAGCGCGCCTTTGGCTGATATCAAAAAGGCCTATCGTTCTTTGGCCCTCAAATATCATCCGGACCGTGTGCCCGAAGCGGAAAAAAAGCAGGCCGAGGAGAAATTCAAGGAAATTTCCGAGGCCTACGGCGTTTTGTCAGACCCGAAGAAGCGCCAGACCTACGACCAGTTCGGCCATTCGGGCATTGACCAGAATTACACGGCCGAAGACATTTTCCGCGGCGCGGATTTCAGCAGTATTTTTGAAGGCGCGGGCTTGGGCGATATTTTAGGCCGCATGTTCGGCGGGGATTTTGATGTCTCCGGAATGGGCGGCGGCCGCGCCTCACGCGGGCCCGATATTCAATACGAGGTTGAGATCACCCTGGCCGAGGCCTATACGGGCATCAAGAGGTCCATCCGCGTTCCCCGCCATGAATTCTGCAAGACCTGCGACGGTTCCGGCGCAAGATCCAAAAGCGCTTTAAAGGCCTGCCCGGCGTGCAAAGGCCGGGGGCAGGTGGTGATGTCCAGCGGATTTTTCCGCATGGCGCAGACCTGCGGCCAATGCCGGGGCACGGGCAAGATCATCACCGAAAAATGCCCGGAGTGTTCCGGCCACGGCCTCACGCGGGTGGTCCGCAATATTGAAGTCAGCATTCCCGCCGGAGTGGACAATGATTCCCAATTGCGGGTGCGCGGGGAAGGTGAGGCCGGCAGCGGCGGCGCGGGCGACCTTTATTTGTATATCCGCGTTTCAGACCATCCGGTTTTTCACCGCCGGGGACCGGAACTGTCCATGGACCTGGCCGTATCATTCGTGAAAGCGGCCCTGGGCGGGGAAGAAACGATCGACGGTTTGAGGGAAAAGGTGGTCATGAAAATTCCCGCCGGCACCCAAAGCGGCAAGGTGTTCCGTTTGAGGGGGCACGGCATGCCTGACGTGCATCATCACGATCACGGGGACCTCTATGTGCGGGTGATGCTCCAGGTGCCTGAAAATCTCAACAGCCGCCAGCGGGAACTTCTGGAAGAATTCGCCAAGATCAGCGGCGATGGCGTGAACAACGGCTCCTTTAAGGATAAATTTAAAAGAGCGTTCAAATAATATGCCCACCTATCAATACGAATGTGAACATTGCCAGCACAGCTTTGAAGCCCTGCAATCCATGGTCGAGCCCAGGTTGAAAAAATGCCCCCAATGCGGCAAGTCTAAACTGGTGCGTTTGATCGGAAGCGGCAGCGGCATGATCTTCAAAGGGTCGGGTTTTTACGCGACCGATCATAAGAAAAAGGCGCCCGCCGGATCGAAAACAGACAAACCCGCCCTTACCTCACCGAAAGACGCTTCTGCCAGCCCCAGTCCCGCCAAAGGCGGGGCCTGCGGCGGTTCCTGCGCCTGCCATCCCAATTAATGCGCAATTTTAAATTTTGGTTCCCCTTTTGGGGCCATTCTGTTATTATTCTCTGTATTTCTATCTCAAATTATGCCAGCCATTAAACCATTCACAGCGGTCTATTACAATCCCCAGAAGGTCGCGAACCTGTCTGACGTGGTTTGCCCGCCCTATGACGTCATTTCCCCCCAACAGCAGGACGACCTGTATGAACAAAGCCCCTACAATTTCATCCGGCTTGAGCTGACCAAGGAAAATCCCAAGGACGAGGAAAAGACCAAATACGGCCGCGCCAAGAAAACGTATGACGAATGGCTGCAAAAAGGCATCCTCATTGAGGACGGGCGGCCGGCGATCTATTTTTATAAGCAGGACTACAAATATCAGGGGCAGAAATACACCCGGATGGGTTTCATCGCGCTCATGCGCATCGCCGAGGATGCCGGCACGAAGATCCTGCCCCATGAGAATACCCATGCCGCGGCCAAGACCGACCGGTTCATGCTCTGGAGCGCGCTCAAGTCCAATTTGAGTTCCATTTTTGTTTGTTTCGCGGACAGGATGAACAGAGTGGAAAAGATCTTTATCAAGGACGTCGCGCCCACCAAACCCCTGATGGAGGCCGTGGATGCCGACAAGGTCAGGCATACCATATGGCGCTTGGACGATCCTGCCGGGGTCAGCCAGATCATGGACGTCCTGGAAGGACAGGACCTGTTCATCGCCGACGGGCATCACCGTTTTGAGGTGGCCAATCAGATCCGCGGCGAGGTCCTGCAGAAAAGGTCCAGCGCGGCGGCCAGGGAGCCCTACAATTACGCGATGACGTATTTTACAAATCTTGATTCCAAAGACCTTCAGATCTTTCCCATCCACCGCGTCATCCGTAAGTTCCCGGAGAACCAGGGGTCCCTGGAACAATATTTCCGCATTGACAAGATCAGGAGCATCAGCGATCTGACCGTGCTTTTGGCGCGCGCCGGACAGAATGAGCACGCCTTCGGCATGGTGGACAAGAACGGCATACGGCTGTTGCGTTTGAAGAACAAAATGCTCATCGACACCATGGTCAAGGAAGGGTCCAGGGATTACCGCAATCTGGACTCCGCCATCCTCAAGGCCTTTGTCCTTGACCCGGCAGGGGTGGCCGGCGAAGATATTGTCTATTCCAAAGACCAGCAGGAAGTCCTGGCCATGGTGGAGGGGGGGCAGGCCGAAGCAGGTTTTATTTTAAATTCTGTGCCCATCGGGCAATTGAAGGCCATCGCGCTCAACGGCGAGAAAATGCCGCCTAAAACGACCTATTTTTATCCCAAGGTTTTATCCGGTTTAACGGTATATAAAATAGAATAAATTTCCATGTCCTTATTCGGCAAATCCAATTACACGTTCATCAAGGTCAAGCGCAAGGACATTCCTTTGGGTGTCTGGACCAAATGCCCGGGGTGCGAGGCGCCGGCGTATTCCAAGGAACTCAAGAACAATTTGAACGTCTGTCCCAAATGCGGATATCATCTGGGGTTGACCGCGGATGAGCGCGTCGGGCATTTGACCGACGAGGGCTCATTTGCCGCGCATGACGAGGGGATGACCTCCGTCGATCCTCTGGATTTCAAAGGCCCCAAGACCTATAAAGAAAAATTGAAGGCGGACCAGGAAGCCACGGGAATGGCGGATGCCGTTATCACCGGCCATTGCCTGATCGAAGGCCGCAAGGCCATGCTGGCGGTTACGGACTCCCGGTTCATCATGGGGTCCATGGGGTCGGTGGTCGGCGAGAAGATCGCCCGCGCCGTCGAATACGCCACCGGCAACGGACTTCCCCTGATCATCGTTTCGGGTTCCGGAGGCGGGGCGCGCATGTACGAAGGGGCGTTGTCGCTCATGCAGATGGCCAAGACCTGTGCTACGCTGGAGCGCCACCGCCGGGCGGGGCTTTTGTATGTTTCCGTTCTGACCAACCCGACGATGGGCGGCATCATGGCCTCGTTCGCCGGGGTGGGCGACGTCATCATCGCCGAGCCCGAGGCGCTGATCGGTTTCGCGGGGCCGCGCGTCGTCGAGCAGACCATACGCCAGAAGCTCCCCGCCGGTTTCCAGCGTTCCGAATTTCTGCTGGCGCACGGGCTGATCGACATGATCGTTGAGCGTCAGGACCTGAAAGGTGTTTTGGCGCGCACCATTGATTATTGCCTGAATTAATAAAGGGGAAGCAAAAACCATGGCCCAAATCCGGCTGGTCAATTTGTGCAAGAATTATAAAAACGGTGTTGCGGCCGTCGATCATATCAGCCTGGAGATCGGGGACAAGGAATTTTTGGTCCTCGTCGGGCCTTCCGGCTGCGGCAAGTCCACCACCTTGCGCATGATCGCGGGGCTGGAGGACATCACCTCCGGCGAGATCTGGATCAATGACCGCATGGTCAATGACGTGCCGGCCAAAGACCGCAACATCGCGATGGTGTTCCAGAATTACGCGCTCTATCCGCACATGTCGGTTTTCGAGAACATGGCGTTCGGGTTGACGCTGCGCGGGTATCCCAAGGCGGAGATCGTCAAACGCGTGCACGAAGCCGCGGAGATCCTGGGGATAGGCCCCTACCTCGAGCGCCGGCCGCGGGAACTTTCCGGCGGCGAACGCCAGCGCGTGGCCCTGGGCAGGGCCATTGTGCGCAAACCCCTTGTGTTCCTGTTCGATGAGCCCTTGAGCAATCTGGACGCCAAGATGCGCGTGCAGATGCGCACCGAGATCCACAAACTGCGCATGCGCCTGCAGACCACCTTCATTTACGTCACCCATGACCAGACGGAAGCCATGACCATGGGGGACCGCATCGTCGTCATGAAACAAGGCCTTGTCCAGCAATGCGCGGATCCCATGAGCATTTACGACAAGCCCGCCAATAAGTTCGTGGCCTCGTTCATCGGCTCTCCGCCCATCAACATGCTGCAGGGCAAGATCGTCAAACGGGACAGGAAATTATTCTTTGATGAGGGCAAATGCCAGGTCAGGATCATGGATGAGATGGCCCCCAGGATGGGCGCGTACGAGGGCAAGGACGTGGTCCTGGGGATCCGCTCGGAAGATATTTACGATAAACTTTTCGCGTCGGAGGCCTCGCCGGAAAATACGGTGCGCGCCATCTGCGAGGTGGTCGAACCGCTGGGGTCGGAGGTCTACCTGTATCTGAATTCGGGCAAGCACAATTTTATTGCCCGCGTCGGCGCCCATGACCGGCCGCAGATCAACCGGGACATGGACCTCGTGTTCGACATGAGCAAGGTGCACTTTTTTGATCGCGAAACCGAAGAAACCATTATTTAATCTGTACGCGTTGGTTGCCGCCAGTTTTCTTTTGCCTCTGGTCGGCTTTTTTGTTTACGCCACGCGCAACCCCGCGGCGTTCTTGTTTTTGGCGCTTGCCCTCGCCGTCAATATTGTCCTTCTGGTCTCCTTCCACCGCCGCCTGCAAAAGAAACAATCGGTCATCGTCCTGCAGAAAGAGGAGTATTTTGAAAAAGCCAATCTGCTCAAAGGCGAACTGGAAAGGGAAGCGCAGACCATTGAATCTTTCCACCGCAAGATCGTCAGTTATTCCCAGCTCAAAGACCTGACCGAAAAACTAAGCCTGTGCCTTAACCTGGAAGAGGCCTCCGGCACCCTTTCGTTTGAGGTGAACAAACTTTTTGGGGACAAGGACGTTACGGTCATTTTGTACCTTTTTCATTCCTCGACGGGAGAATTGGGCATATCCTCCTCGCAAAAGGGGCAGATGCAGGTCAGCCTGAAAGCGAAAAAGGGCGACCTGTTCGACCAGTGGGTGGTCAAGACCCTGAACCCTTTGCTGGTTGAGGATGCCAGGAGCGATTTTCGTTTCGACATCGAAAAGATCATCGGCGAGGATGGCCGGCCCATCCGTTCTTTGATCAGCGCGCCGATGCTGGTGGGGGACAAGACGCTGGGGATATTGCGGGTGGACAGCACCCTGGCGCAGTATTTTACCACCGATGACCTGCGTTTCTTGAGGACCATCGCGGATCTGACCAGTGTGGCCATCGAGAACGCCCAACTGTACCAGAAGATCGAGGAGATGGCCATCCGCGACGGGCTGACCGGGCTCTACC
This sequence comes from Candidatus Omnitrophota bacterium, assembly GCA_030650275.1. Classification (NCBI taxonomy): domain Bacteria; kingdom Pseudomonadati; phylum Candidatus Omnitrophota; species Candidatus Omnitrophota bacterium. Next base: position 25,965 of record JAUSEK010000011.1, read on the forward strand.
TGCGCCGGCACATGATGGAGCGTTTGAACGAAGAGGTCAGCCGTGAATTGCGCCGGGGCAGGGAGTTGTGTTTTCTTATGATCGACCTCGACCGGTTCAAACAATATAACGACACCTTCGGGCACACCGCCGGCGACATCGTGCTTCGGAGTGTGGCCGGTATTTTGACCGGGCATTTCAGCCGGCCCGGGAACCTGGTGTGCCGTTACGGGGGTGAAGAATTTTGCGTGCTGCTGCCCGACTGTCCCAAGGCCAAGGCCGTTGAACTGGCCGATGAGATCCGGACAAAGATCCAGGAACGCGAGATCGTGCTGCGCCGCCAAAAAACCCATGTCACCGTGTCCGTCGGGGTGGCCTCATTCCCCAGGGACGCGAAAGCCAAGGAAGACCTTATTTATAAGGCCGACGAAGCGCTGTATAAGGCCAAGGAGGGCGGGCGCAACAAAGTTGTTCCCGCGTCGTAACCGATGGTTTATGTCCTGATCATTTTAACGGTCATTTTTGTCGCCGTGGTCTTTTTCTTAGTCAAGGTGATCGTGCTCCAGATGGAGCAGGCCTCTGACCAGGATGTTTTGCGTTCCAAAGAAACGTATCAGAAGATCATCGACCGGCAAGCCAGGGTCCTGGCTGAAAAGGCGCGTCTGGAGCGTGAGGCCGCCCAGATATTCACCCTTTATGAAATGACTAAGGAGATCAACCGACATTTTAACGAGCAGGAGGCCTTCAACATTTTCAAACGCCGGTTGCGGGAGAACATCACCATCGGGGACTGCCAGCTCGTCGACAATTTAGGCGAGGGGAGTGAAGCCCCGCAAGGGGCGCCCGGCGACCAGACGGTCTTTGTCCTTAAAAGCAGGGAGAAAAAACTCGGATTTTTGGTTGCTCAGGGTGTTGCCCCCAAGGACAAGGAGAAATTCGCCATCCTCGCCCACCAGTTCGCGCTGGCCTACCAGCGCATCAAACTCTACAAGGACATCGAGACCCTGGCCATCACCGACGGCCTGACCGCGGTCAGCACGCGCCGGTATTTCCTGGAACGCTTTGATGAGGAGATCAAGCGCGCGCAGGCGCGCAAGATCAAAATGTCCTTCCTCATGCTGGACGTGGACCATTTCAAGACGATCAATGACCGGCACGGCCATCTGACCGGCGATGCGGTGCTCAAGGAGATCGGCGTCATCATCAAGGAAAACATCCGCGAGATCGACATTGCCGGCCGTTACGGCGGGGAGGAATTCTGCGTTGTCCTGCCGGACACCGACCTGGAGGGGGCCAGGGTCGTGGCCGAACGTATCCGCAAGGCCGCTGAAACGCGGATCATCAAGGCCTATGACGCCGTCCTTAGCATCACCGTCAGCATCGGCGTTTCCACCTATCCCTCTGACGGAGATCTCCCTGAGGAACTCATCGACAAGGCCGACTGGTCGCTGTACCGCGCCAAATCCCAGGGCCGCAATTGTGTGGTGGCGTTCGGTATGTATCATCCTCCCGATCCCGCTTCTTGATATTTAGCGGTATTTGTTGAACCAACCTTTCTTTTCGGGTAAAATAATCCCGATTCCAGTCAGCTATTAGTATTATTATATTTTTATTCTTCTTTCCATCTCCTCAATGAAGGATGTCATGAAGAAGTATGTGGTCGGTGTGGATGTCGGCGGCACCAATATAAAGCTTGGTATTGTCCATCCCCGCGGGAAAGTCATTGCCCGAAACTGTTTTGCCACAAGGCCTTTTGCTTCAAGTAAGATCCGTCTGATCAATGCTTTGGCCGGCGCGGTCCTTGATATCATCGTTCGGGCCGGGTTAACAAAAAAAGACATTGCCGGCATCGGTGTCGGCTTGCCCGGCCTCATTGACCATGCCGCGGGTGTGGTGCGTTTTTTGCCCAATATCCCCGGCTGGCGCCATGTGCGTTTGCGCGCCATCCTCGCCCAAAAAACCGGCCTGCCTGTCGTTGTTGACAATGACGTGAAACTCATTACGCTGGCCGAATGGAAATTCGGCGCGGGCAAGGGCGCCGCCAATATGATGTGCATTACGCTCGGCACCGGTGTTGGGGCGGGGCTGATCCTGAACAATGCCCTTTATCGCGGGGAAGGCAATGCCGCCGGAGAGCTAGGCCATGTGCCGCTCAACGAACTTGGGCCTGACTGCAATTGCGGGGGATGGGGATGTTTCGAGACCTATGTCGGCAACCGCCGTCTGACGGCCCGCGCGAACCGGATCATGAACGCCAATGGTATGACCCTGGAGCGCATGTATGCTTTGGCCAAAGCAGGCAACCGCAAAGCCCTGCGGTTCTGGCATGAAACGGCCGAGCATCTGGGCAATGGTTTGACCGGCGCGGTCAACCTTTTGAATCCGCGGCTCATTGTCATCGGCGGTGGGGTTTCCAATAACCATCAATTCCTTTTTCCGACGATCAAGGCGGTGATCCGCCAACGGGCCATGGCGACACAGGCGGCCATGGCGCACATCACGCGGGCACAATTAGGGGACGATGCCGGCATCATCGGCGCGCAGGTTTTGGTCCTGGCCAATCATGAGCATGCGTAAACGACAAATACTGGGATCGCTGGGGACGATGATCGTACTGGGGGCCTTTTTTCCATGCCTGGTCCTGGCCGCAGATCCTTTTGCCGCCCCCGCGAGTGGCGGCACGTCCGGGGACGCAAAATCCGGGGATATGCTCAATTTTAAGCTCAATAAAACCAAATCCGTAGAACTGCAGGCCGACCAGGTGCAGTATTCCGTCGTTGACAGCAAGGCGCAGGCCCGCGGCAATGTCGTTGTCACCGCTGACCAGACCATCCTGACCTGTGATGAATTGGAACTGGACCGCATCCTCAATGTGGGCGTGGCTAAGGGGCATGTGTACATTGATTCGCCCCAGTCGCAGGTGGATGCCGACGAGGGAACGTTTAATTTTAATAACCAGAGCGGGTTTTTCAAGAATGCCCGTATCTACCAGTTCCCCTATCAGATCAAGGGCAAGGTCGTTGACAGGATGTCCCCGGAACATGTCGTCATGAGCAGGGGATATATCACCACCTCCGACCACGACGACCCGTTTTTCCGGATCGCTTCCAGGAAGATCGACGTGTATCCGGGGGACAAAGCCGTTGCCCGCGATGTGAAAGTGTATCTGGGCAAGGTGCCTGTCATGTATTGGCCCAAATATACGCAGGACCTGAAAGACAAGCCGTGGATCACGTTCATGCCGGGTAAGACCAAGGACTTCGGGTTTTTTGTCCTGACGACCATCCGCCAGCGCATCAATGACAATGCCAAATTGACCATTCACGTGGATTACAGGGAGAGAAGGGACCTGGCGTCCGGATTTGATTATCAATACCAGACGCCCCATCATGGCGGCGGTGTCATCAAGACGTATTACATGCTTGAACGTCCCATCACATCCAAACACCTGTGGAAACCGCGCCCTTCTCCGACTCCGGAACACGAGCGGTATAAGGTGGAGTGGCGTCACAAATGGAACCCGGATGACAAAACGGACATTTTAGTGCAATATTTCAGGGTCAGGGACGCCACGTTCCTGAAAGAATATTTTGAACGCCAGTACCGGCAGGATCCCAGCATTGACACGTATTTTTTGCTCACCCGTATCCTGCCCAAGGGGACGCTGACGTTTCGCATCGACGCCAGCCGCGTTAACCGTTTTGCCCGCGGCGTGGAGAGATTGCCTGAGATCAAATATGAGTTGAGCGACACGGAAATAGGAGACACCGGATTTTACGCGCGGACGGCCAACACGTTCTCTAATCTGACCAAGAAGGAAGCTGAACCGGAAAGCCATAAAAAGACCATACGATTTGATACCAACAATCAGATCTCTTATCCGATGAAAATATCTTTTGTTGAGCTCAGGCCTTACGTCGGCCAGCAGAATACTTATTACAGCCGCACGGCCAACCTGGCGCAGCGCAACATCATCCGCGGGCAGTTCCTGACCGGCACGGATGCCAGCACCAAATTCTATCGGACGTGGAACGTCAAAAAGAATGCGTGGGGCATTGAGATCAACGGCCTGCGCCACATCGTGACCCCGACGGCAGCGTATCTTTACAAGCACCGTCCGACATTTTCATCGTCGCATTTGAACGCTTTTGACGCCATTGATTCCCTGGCAAACGCGCATAAGATCGCCCTGGGCCTTGAGAACAAATTGCAGACCAAACGCCAAGGCGTCAGCGTGGATCTGCTGCGCACCCTGGTCAGCAGCGATTTTGCCCTGAAGGAAAATCCATCCAAAGGCGGGTTCGGCCCCGTCAATTCGGACGTTGAGTTCAAACCCGCCGACTGGCTGGAATTCAAGGGCGATGCCTCATATGACCATTACAATGACCGCGCCGACTCTGTGAACCTTGAAACTTATATCAATGGCAAGGACCAATGGAATTTCGGGATCGGCCGCCGGTGGAACCGCGGCGGGGACGACCAGATCACGACCGAATGGAATTACAAGATCAATCCCAAATGGAGATTTAAGGTCTACGACCGTTTTACGGTCAATCACGGGGGCTTAAGAGAAGAGGATTATATTCTGACCCGCGATCTGCACGACTGGGAAGTGAGCCTGGAATATCACCAGGAACACGGCGGCGGGACAGACATTTTACTCTCGTTCACTTTAAAAGCATTCCCGGACATGGGTTTGGACCTGTTCAGTACCGGCTTTAACAGGCGTAAGGCCGGCTCACAACATGAAGCAGAAAGACAATAGGAGCATTTAGATGAACATTGCGATCATCGGTTCGGGATACGTGGGTCTGGTCACGGGCGTGTGCCTGGCGCATATCGGCCATCACGTGATCTGCGTTGACAGTAATCCGGAAAAGATCAAGAAATTGAAAAAAGGCGGGATCCCCATTTACGAGCCGGGCCTTGATGCGATCATGCGCGATTGCGTCAGGAAAAAACGGTTGTCTTTTTCCGGGTCCATCAAGGACGCGGCCAGGAAGGCCACGGTCATCTTCATTGCCGTCGGCACTCCTTCCAAATCCACCGGCGACGCGGACCTGGTCTATGTTGAAAATGTGGCCCGCCAGATCGCCGAGAACATGGATTCTTACCGGCTGATCGTTGAGAAATCCACGGTCCCGGCGGAAACCGGCAACAAGATCCGCCGCACCATTGAGTTGAATTTGCCCAAGAAATTCCGCAAAGGCAGTCAGGTGCTTCTGGATTTTGACGTGGCATCCAATCCGGAGTTCCTCAAAGAGGGTTCGGCCGTGCATGATTTCATGAACCCCGACCGTCTGGTGTTCGGCGTTGAATCCAAAAAAGCCGAGAAGATCCTGCGGGAGATCTATCAACCGTTAAAAACAAAGGTCCTCGTCACCAATATCGCTTCCGCCGAGATGATCAAACACGCGTCCAATTCATTTCTGGCGATGAAGATCTCCTTCATCAACGCGGTCAGCCAGATCTGTACGCGGGTGGGAGCGGACGTCCTCAATGTCGCCGAAGGCATGGGTCTGGACAAGCGCATCGGCCGGGCGTTCCTGGATGCCGGTGTCGGCTACGGCGGCAGCTGCTTCCCTAAGGACGTGGACGCGTTCATTCACCTGGGCGAAAAAAGCGGATATGATTTCCGTCTCTTGAAGGAAGTGCGCCGGGTCAATGAAGAACAGCGCCAGGCCTTTGTCCATCTGGTGGAGGACAAATTGTGGAACTTGAAAGAGAAAACCATCGGCGTGTGGGGGCTGGCATTCAAGCCCAACACCGACGATATGCGCAATGCCGCTTCGGTTGAGATCATCCAGAAACTCCAGCATGAGGGCGCGAAGATCAAGGCCTATGATCCCAAGGCCATGGCCAATGCCGCGCACGTGCTGCGCGGTGTCGCGCTGTGCGCAAGCCCCTACGCGGCTGTGGAGGATTGCGACTGCCTGCTTTTGCTGACGGAGTGGGATGAGTTCAAGGATGTTGACCTTGAGGCCGTGCGGGACGCCATGCGCCAGCCCGTTATTTTTGACGGCCGCAATTTTCTTGACGGGAAGAAACTTAAAAGCTTGGGATTTGACTATTACGGCGTCGGCCGGGGGAAAGCATGATCAAGAAAATTTTGTCTAAGCAAGCCAGGATCGCCATCGTGGGTTTGGGCTATGTCGGTTTGCCTTTGGCCGTGGCTTTCGCGCAAAAAGGCTTCAGGGTCTTTGGCGTAGACACCAGCTCTGCGCGCGTTGAACGCATCCGGAATTTAAAAAGCTATATTGCCGACGTCAGCAATGCCGCGATCGCCGCGGTCATGCGCAAGGGAAAATTGGCCGTGTCCTGTGATTTCACGGTCTTGCGGGAAGCGGATGCTATTTTGATCTGTGTGCCCACGCCGTTAAAACGCAGATACACGCCGGACATTTCTTTCATCCAAAGCGCGGTCAGGGAGGTGGCGCGGTTCCTGAAAAAGGGCGCCCTGGTCGTTTTGGAAAGCACGACCTATCCCGGCACGACGGAAGAATTGATCAAACCTGCTTTGGAGAAAACTGGGTTGAAAGCAGGGAAGGATTTTTATCTGGCATTCTCGCCGGAGCGCGTTGATCCGGGCAATAAAGATTTTCAAGTCACTCAAATTCCCAAAGTTGTGGGCGGCCTGACGGAACAATGCACCCGATTGGCCAGGGCCTTGTATGGCCAGATCATCGCCCGGGTGCATGTGGTGTCTTCCCCCAAAGCCGCGGAGATGACCAAACTCCTGGAAAATTCTTTCCGTATTGTCAATATCAGCTGGATGAATGAAGTGGCACAGATGTGCCATAAATTAAGCATCGACGTGTGGGAAGTTATTGAAGCGGCCAAGACCAAGCCGTTCGGTTTCATGCCTTTTTATCCGGGGCTTGGCGTCGGGGGGCATTGCATTCCCGAAGACCCGTTATATTTGTACTGGAAAGCCCGCCGGTATGGGTTTAATTCCAAGTTCATCCGCCTGGCCGCGGACATCAACACGCACATGCCGGCCTATTGCCTGCACCGGCTGGAGGACTTGTTGAGGGCGCGCAAAAAGAAAATAGCGAACGCGAAAGTCCTGGTCATCGGCGTCACTTACAAAAAAGACGTCAAGGACCTGCGCAAGTCGCCGGCCTTAAAATTCATTGAACTTTTGCGCCACCATCATGTCCGCGCCGATTATCACGATCCTTTGGTGCCTTACGTGAAATTAGGAGGGCTTGATCTGGGGTCAGTATTGCTTGATGCCAAACATCTGAAGAACTATGATGCCGTGGTCATCGCGGTTGACCACAGCAAGGTCAATTATAAACTCATTCAAACTCATGCCCGTTTGATCTTTGATTTGAAGAATGTCTATGAGGGCATTGCGAATAAAAAAATCTTTAAATTGTAGGGGGGCGGGATTAATGGCAAAAAAAACCGTTTTGATCACCGGCGGGGCCGGGTTTCTGGGAAGCCATTTGTGCGATCGGTTCATCACCCGCGGTTTTAAGGTCATTGCCGTGGATAATTTGATCACCGGCGCTCAACGCAATATCGCTCATTTGTCCCGCAACAAAGATTTCAAATTCATCCGGCACGACATTTCCCGTCCCTTGAAAATTTCTGGCGGGGTGCACTATGTTCTGCATTTCGCTTCTCCGGCCTCGCCGGTGGATTACATGAACCATCCCATCGCCACTATGCAAGCCGGCGCCCAGGGCACGCAGAACGCTTTGGACATTGCCCGGGCCAAGAAGGCAACCTTCCTTCTGGCCTCAACTTCCGAAGTGTACGGCGACCCGCTGGTGCATCCGCAAAAAGAAAGTTATTGGGGTAATGTGAACCCCAACGGGCCTCGCAGCGTCTATGACGAGGCCAAGCGTTTTGCCGAGGCGCTGACCCTCGCGTATCACCGCGTCCATCGGGTGAACGTGAAGATCGTGCGGATCTTTAATACATACGGGCCCCGCATGCAGATCAAGGACGGCAGGGTGGTCCCCAACTTCATTGACCAGATCCTGCACCAACAGCCCCTGACCGTGTATGGCAACGGAAAACAAACGCGGTCTTTTTGTTATGTGGATGACCTGGTGGACGGTATCACGAAATTGCTTTTTTCCAAATTGCAGGGGCCGGTCAATATCGGCAGTCCGCGGGAATTCACCATTCTGAAATTCGCGCGGCTGGTGCAAAAGATCTATGACCCGGACGCCCGGATCGTGTTCATGCCTCTGCCTAAGGATGACCCTAAACAGCGCCGGCCTGATATCACGCTGGCCCGCCGGACGTTGGGATGGGAACCGAAGGTGCCCTTGGAAAAAGGGATCCAAATGACCATGGACTGGTTCGCCCGACACTATGATCACTAAAGAAGACATCATCGCCTTTGAGCAGGAGATCGCCGGCATTTTCGCCACCGGTGTCATCCGCGCCCCCGTGCATCTTAGGGCAGGGCGTGAGGACCAGCTGATCTCGATCTTCAAAGAGGAGGAGATCGGTGGTGATGACTATGTTTTTGGGTTTTGGGATTCCCATGAGCTCGCCCTCTTAAAAGGCGTGCCGCGCCAGGAGGTCAAAGACATGATCCTGCGGGGCCGCAGCATCGCGCTGTGTTTCCCGAAATACAAGGTGTTATGCTCAGGGATAGTCGGGTCCCTGATGGGCACAGCCGCGGGCGTGGCGTGGTCTTTAAAAAACCAGAACAGGAAGGGACGGGTGTTTTTGTTTTGCGGGGACATGTCCGCCGAGACCGGCATTTTCCATGAAGCGGTCAAATATGTGCACAATTTTGATCTGCCGGCTAAATTCATTGTTGGTGATAACGGGGTCTCGGTCATGACCGATACCCGCGCTGTTTGGGGCAATCCACAGCCGTGGTTTGCCGGAACCAAATACGAAAAACACATCATCTATTTTAAATATACCAACGGCTATCCGCATTCCGGCCTTGGCAAACTGATCAAATTCTGATTATGACAACCGCCGTCCCGTTAAAGTATTTTGACGAATTGAAACGCACCATGGAATGGCTGGCCCAACAGCCCAAGGTCATGTTCGTGGGCCAGACCGTGGCCGGACCCGGGACATTCATGTTCCAGACCCTGCGGGATTGCCCCAAGGACCGCACGCTGGAAATGCCTATCAATGAGAGCTTCCAAATGCAATTCACCATCGGCATGGCCCTGGCCGGTTATGTCCCGGTCTCTGTTTATCCGCGCCAGAATTTTTTGCTTTTAGCCACCGGGGACATGGCCAATATGCTTGATAAATTGCCCGATATCAGTGAAGGAAAGTGGCCTGTGAAGGTCATCATCCGTGTCGCCACGGGCCCGGATGCTCCGGTGCATCCCGGCCATCAGCACATCGGCAATTACGCGCAAGCCATGCGCAAGTTGTTTCGCTGGATCGAGGTGGTGGAATTGGACAAGGCCGACCAGATATTCCCGGCCTATCAACACGCGCTGGAACGCGCCGACGGAAAATCAACGCTGATCATTGAGCATGGCAATTATTATAACGAAGAATATTACGCCAAGGGGCAAAAGACCAGCCAATGATACAGCGCGTTTCCCGCATTTTCATCGTCGGCCACAATGACAGCGTTGAGAATTCCCTGCGCCGTCATTTTATGTCCCGCGGGTTTAGACATGTTTTTTCCAATACGAAGGACGGGGTGGATGTTTTAAACCAGGCAAAGGTCCAGCGGTTTTTTAAGGACGCCCGCCCGGAATACATATTTTTGGGCTCCGTCCGTTCCGGCGGTATCGCGGCCAATCTCAAATATCCGGCCGAGTTCATTGACGAAAATTGCGCGGCGCAGAACAATGTCATCCACGCGGCCTACGCGCACAAGGCCAAAAAACTTTTGTATTTTTCGGGTTCCTGCGCCTATCCCAAGGACGCCCGTCAGCCCATTAAAGAAAAGGCCTTATTGACCGGTCCTTTGGAGGAAACCAGCGAGCCGTATTCCGTCGCCAAGATCGCGGGGACCGTCATGTGCCGGGCTTACCGCGCCCAATACGGGTTTAACGCGATCGTGGCTGTGCCGGCCACCTTGTATGGCCCGGGCAGTGATACGGACATCGCCACGGCCCATGTCATGGGCGCTTTGATCGCCAAGTTCCATAAAGCCGCGGCCGATGGGGACAAACAGATTGTTGTGTGGGGCACGGGCAAGGTGCGGCGGGAATTCTTGCACGTGGATGATTTCGTGTCCGCGTGCCTGTTTTTGATGGACCGCTACAACGGAGAAGAGCTGATCAATATTGGATGCGGTCATGACGTGTCCATCAGGGAATTGGCGGGTTTATTGAAGAAAATTTCCGGGTTCAAGGGCAAGATCGTTTTTGATGCTTCCAAACCCGACGGCACCATACGCAAACTCATGGACAACCGCCGTATCACAAGATTGGGCTGGAAGTCGAAGGTGGGATTGGAAGAGGGGATCAGAAAAACGTATCAATGGTTTAATGGAAAGGAAACAGCATGAAGATTCTCATCACAGGCGCGGCCGGATATATCGGTTCGGTGTTGACCCCCACGCTGTTGACCCAGGGGCACGAGGTCATTGCCCTGGACAATTTTATGTACAACCAAAGCTCACTTTTGGATTGCTGTCATAACGAAAAGTTGACCATTGTCCGCGGGGACACGCGCGACAAGCCGCTCATGGCGCGGCTCATGAAAGGCGCGGACGCCATTTTTCCGCTGGCGTGTTTGACCGGAGCGCCCCTGTGCGCCAAAGACCCCGACGGGGCCAAGGCCGTTTTGCTGGATGCCATCCAGATGATCCTGGGGATGCGCGGCAAGGGCCAGCGCATTATTTTTCCGACCACCAACAGCGGTTACGGGGTCGGCGAAAAGGGCAAACACTGCACCGAGGAAACCCCTTTAAGGCCGGTGTCTTTGTACGGGAAATTGAAGGTGGATGCGGAAAACGCCATTCTGGACGCGGGCAATGCCATCACCCTGCGTTTGGCCACGGCCTTCGGCATATCCCCGCGCATGCGCCTGGACCTTTTGGTCAATGATTTCACGTACCGCGCGGTGTATGACCGTTTTGTGGTCCTGTTTGAGGCGCATTTTAACCGTAATTACATCCACGTGCGCGACATTTCCAGGGCTTTTGTCCACGGGCTCAATGGCTTTGACAAGATGAAGGACCAACCTTATAATGTGGGACTAAGCGACGCCAATCTGACCAAACTTCAGCTGTGTCAGGAGATCAAGAAATTCGTCCCGGACTTCTATTTTGTCGAGGCCACCATCGGTGAGGACCCGGACAAGCGCGACTATATCGTCAGCAACGCGAAAATAGAGAAGACCGGGTTTAAGCCCGAGGTCACTCTGCAAAAAGGCATTCAGGAACTCATCAAGGGTTATCAGGTCATCAAGCGCAATCAGTACGCCAATATATAGGAACATGATGAAACAACTTGACGTTCTTTTCATCCACCCCAACGCTGCGCATAAGATCTATCAGGACCTGGCCCGGGATTTTTCGGCCATTGAGCCGCCGATCTGGGCGGGGATGCTGGCCAATCATTGCCGCGTCAAAGGGTTTTCCGTCAATATCCTGGACGCCGAAGCCCTGCGTTTGAACGACCAGGAGGCGGCCAAGCGCATCGCGGCGTCCAAGGCGCGGGTGGTGTGTTTTGTGGTCTATGGCCAGCAACCGTCGGCCTCTTCGCAGAATATGGCCGGCGCCGTTGATCTGGCGGATCTGGTCAAGTCCACCGCGCCTGACAGCAAGATCGTTTTCGTCGGCGGGCATATCGCGGCTTTGTCGCGCGATGTCTTGGAAAAGCACCCCAGCATTGATTTTGTCTGCCAGAACGAAGGCGTTTACACGATCTCGGGCCTGCTGCAGACCAATTTGAAGGACGGTTTGGAAAAAGTGTTGGGATTGGGCTATCGCCGCGACGGCACGGTCTGTTTGAATCCGCCCTCGCCCATCGTGGCCAAAGCGGATCTGCCGCGCGATCTTCCGGGTGTGGCGTGGGACCTTCTGCCCATGGACAATTACCGCACCGCGTTATGGCATTCCTATTCCAATGGTTCCAAGCGCCAGCCCTTTGCCTCCATCTATACGTCGCTGGGCTGTCCGATGAAATGCTCCTTTTGCATGATCAATATCATCAACCGCCAGGAGAATGAATTCTCCGATGGGTCCGCGGTGTTCCGTTACTGGGAACCGGAGCATATCATCAAGGATTTTGACTATTTTGCCTCCAAGGGCATCACCAATATCAAGATCGCCGACGAGCTTTTTGTCCTCAACCAGAACCATTTCATGAAGCTCTGTCAGCTCATCATCGCGCGCGGATATAAGTTCAATATCTGGTGCTATTCGCGCGTGGACACGGTCAAGGACCAGTATCTGGAAACATTGAAGAAGGCCGGGGTCAATTGGCTGGCCCTGGGCATCGAAAGCGGCAATGCGCGCGTGCGCCACGATGTCACCAAGGGCCGTTTCGGGGACATTGACATCCGCAATATTGTGGGCAAGATCCGTGAGCACGGCATCAACGTCATCGGCAATTATATTTTCGGTTTGCCGGAAGATGACCTGGAAAGCATGCAGATGACCCTGGACCTGGCCATTGAAATGAACACGGAGGAGGCGAATTTTTATTCCGCCATGGCGTATCCGGGAAGTCCGTTATACGGCATTGCCCGCAAGGAAGGATGGCAATTGCCGCAAACCTATGACGGTTTTTCCCAACACTCCTATACCTGTCAGCCATTGCCGACCAAGCATTTGACCGCGGCCCAGGTTTTGGCGTTTCGGGACGAGGCCTGGATGAAATACCACACCAACCCGAAATTCCTGGAATTGCTCAAGACCAAATTCGGCCAGGTGGCCGTTGACGAGACATTAAGATCCACCCGGATCAAACTCAAACGCAAGATCCTGGAACAAGCCCCGGTTGCCCGATGATCATTTCCCGCACCCCATTTCGCGTTTCCTTTTTCGGCGGCGGCACCGACTATGACGGGTGGTTTCGGGAGAATAAAGGCGCGGTCCTCGCCACCACCATTGATAAATACTGCTACATCTCCTGCCGTTATTTGCCGCCGTTCTTTGACCATAAGTCCCGCATCATCTATTCCAAAATGGAACATGTGCACGGCATCAACGACATTGACCATCCATCGGTGCGGGAAGTCCTGCGTTTTTTAAAGATCACCGAAGGCGTTGAGATCCATCACGACGGCGACCTTCCCGCGCGCACGGGGCTGGGGTCCAGTTCGTCGTTCACCGTCGGACTTTTGAATGCTCTATACGCCCTCAAAGGCGTGATGGTCACCAAGGAACGGCTGGCCGAAGAGGCCATCCACGTTGAGCAGGACATGATCAAGGAGAACGTGGGCTGTCAGGACCAGGTCCTGGCCGCTTACGGCGGTTTTAATCACATTGAGTTCGGCGGCCCCAACCATCTTCTGGTGCGCCAGGTGACGATATCGCCGGAGAAATTGAACGTCCTGCAAAATCATCTGATGCTTTTTTTCACCGGGTTCGCGCGCACCGCTTCCCGCATCGCCCATCACCAGATCAAGAACATCCCCCGCAAGAAGCCGGAGTTGGCGCGCATGTATGAAATGGTCAACGAGGCCGTGGGGATCCTCAACGGCAAAAACCTTGTTCCGTTCGGTCAATTGCTTGATGAAAGCTGGAAACTCAAGCGCACACTATCCGGCAAGATCTCCACGTCGCACATTGACCATCTGTACGCCGCGGCCACGCGCGCCGGCGCTGTCGGCGGCAAACTGCTGGGCGCGGGCGGGGGCGGGTTCGTGCTTTTGTTCGTGGAGCCGCATAAAAAACCCAGGGTCCGCGCGGCGCTCAAAGGCCTGCTGGAAGTTCCCTTCAAATTTGAAGGCCTGGGAAGCCAGATCATTTTCTACCAGCCGGACACGGGAATTGTTAAATAAATGTTCAGCCAGACGGACATTGTCATTCTCGCCGGCGGCTTGGGCAAGCGCCTGCAGGCCCTCACGCAGGGCCGACAGAAAGTCCTCGTTCCGATCAACGGCACGCCGTTTCTTGCGCTATTAATTGATTTTATCGCGGCCCAGGGCGGGCAGCGTTTCATTGTATGCACGGGCCACGGTGCACAGGCCGTTGAGCAGGCGCTGGCCGGCATGTTCCCCAAATTGGACATTGTTTTTTCAAGGGAAGAGGAGCCGCTGGGCACAGGCGGCGCCATCAAGCAGGCGGCCGCTTTGGTACGTTCGCCCCGATTTTTGGCCATGAACGGGGATTGTTTTTGCGTCATTGATTACGGGCAATTGATCGCTCGTCATGTATCGTGCAAAGCCGCGGCCACCATTGCCGTGACGCGCCTTGACGATGCCCGCGAATACGGAACCATTGAGATAGGTCCCGACGGGCGCATTGAAGCGTTTAAAGAAAAACGGCCTGAGGCAGCGCCGGCGCTCATCAATACGGGAACGTATTGCCTGAATAAGGATGTGTTCAATTTGGCCGAGACCCCGCAGAAGTTTTCCATTGAATACGATTTCTTCCCGCGCTTAGTCGGCAAGGGGTTCTGGTCTTTTGAGGTGGCCAACAAGTTCGTTGACATCGGCACCCCCGAGCGCTACCAATGGGCGCAGGAACATTTAAAAGAATTCCGAATTAAGTAGCCACCCACCGTAACCTTAATTCGGCTTTGGAAAATTTTGAGTCGGCTCAGCTTTGTCAATAATCGTCTTTTCCTGACATGTCGGAAATACAACGTCCCGACAAAATCGTCGGGACTGTATTTCCGAATCGGTGCCGTAGACGATAGGGACAAAATGAGCCTTTCAAAATTCCCCAAAGCCTTATAGCGCAAATAAGGGACAGTTCAGGTAGGACCCGTGGGTGTAAAAGAGGTTATTCAGAAACGGTTTAAGAAATTTTACTAAGAGTTATTTCTTATCGAAAGGAAAATACTGTGAAAAGATCGTTTATTTTAATTGTTGTATTATTCTTTTTCTTAAATAGTTGTGCGAGCGTTCAGCCTATTCAAAAAGGTAATTTAACGGCAGGTATGGCAAAAACGAAGATTATAAAAGGCCAGACTATGCAATCGGAGATTTTAGAAGTTTTTGGTGCGCCTAATATTGTTACAAAGAATAAAAGCGGAAATGAAGTGTGGACTTATGATCAGGTATCTGTAGAATCGGCTGCCTCAGAAGTATATGGAACCATTATTATTGCAGGTGGCGTTGGAAATCGAACATCAACTTCTACACGTACATTTACCTTAATGATTGAATTTGGGGATGGTGACATCGTCAAAGATTATAGCTATCGGTCGTCTGC
Organism: Candidatus Omnitrophota bacterium; assembly: GCA_030650275.1. Taxonomy (NCBI): domain Bacteria; kingdom Pseudomonadati; phylum Candidatus Omnitrophota; species Candidatus Omnitrophota bacterium. Next base: position 41,230 of record JAUSEK010000011.1, read on the forward strand.
TTTTTAGAGGAAGGTATTATATGAAGAAGGCGGTTTTATTTATATTACTTTTCTTTGTAGTTGGCTGTGCCACAACTCAGCTTAGCAACTCACAGAGAAGAAGTATTGAGGCGAAAGAATTAGAGGGGAGTTTTGATAATGCTTTTAAAGCGACTTTACAGGTGTTACAAGACAAGGGATATGTTATTACTCATACAGACTATAAGGCTGGTGTAATTAAAGGAGAGACTGGTTGGAAGAGAACAAATATGTTTGTTACTGATAAAAAGCAAGAGGCGAGCGTGACTATTGAAGAATGGGTTGAAAATAGAGTGAAAGAAAGAATAACTTTTATGTTAAGAGAAAATGAAGGTCTCGGGCTGGAGAGATCGAGGATAATAGAAGACCAGAAATTTCTACAAGAAATATATGATGAGATTCAAAAAGAAATATTTGTCAGACAAAATTTAAATAAATAATGGCGGTAAGTAATTTGTTAGAGAATTAAATTCCGGGTACCCATCGTAACCCGAATTGATTTCTTTGAGATTGTTGACAAAAGGCACACAATGTATTATACTTGTCTTGAGGCGTTATGAAGGCATTTGATTGGGATGAGGCAAAGAACGAGGACCTGCTTCAGGAACGCAACATATCGTTTGAAGAGATCGTCTGGTGCATTGAGCAGAAGGAAGGCCTGTTAGACGTCATTGATCATCCCAATCAGACAAAGTTCGCGCACCAGAAGCTTTTTATCGTTGCATTGCGCGGGTATGTGTATATCGTGCCTTTTGTCGAGGATGGGCACAAGATCTTCTTAAAGACGATCTATCCAAGCAGGAAATTGACCAGGAAATATCTGGGGAAGGAAGGCGACCATGAAATTGACTAAAGAAGAGCAGGACCTGGTGGCATCGGTCGAGGCGGGTGAATGGAAGTCTGTTAAGAATTTGCTGGGTGAGAAGAGGCGTTATGCCATGATCGCGCGGCATACGCTGCGCAAAGACAAGCGTATCAATATCCGCATTTCCCAACGCGACCTGGAGGGCCTTCAAGTGAAGGCCGTCCGTGAGGGCATTCCTTATCAGACCTTGATCTCCAGCGTCCTTCACAAATATGTCGCCGGCCGTTGACGGCAAAAATACTCCCTGCCTGCCGGCAGGCAGGCGTGTCGCGGAGTAATGACGGTTAGCCAACAAGAAAATAAGGGGATCATGTGAAGACAGATTTTAATAAGACGACATTTGTTTCCGACGGACAAGAGGCGAAGAAGACCGGGTATCGTGTGCTGTGCGGCATGGTGTTCATATAAGGCAAGATGAGAACAATTGAAGCATATAACAAATTTCAGCAGGGAGAACGGGAGATTCGCCAGAAGAAAGGTATTGCCCATAAAGAAGCCAAGAAAAGATTGGGTAAATGGAAAATCTACTCTGTTGGCAAAGAAAAATTTAATTTACTAACCATTCCAGGATATAATCTGGCATCAAAAGTTCTTTCTATGGATGAATATCTAAAATTTGTTCAATTCAATTTGGAGCATGGTTTTGATATGAAGTTTTATAGGAAGCTGAAAAGAAAAATGGCTGTGAATGAGCGCTTTGTGATCAAATGAGAAAGGTGAACAAGTGAAAACATCAGATTTTAATAAAGCGACATTTGTTTCCGATGGTCAAGAGGCTAGGAAGGCGGGGTATAAGGTGCCGTTTGGGACGGTGTCTATTACACCCAAGGCCAAGAAGCTCATTGATGACGCGATTGACCGCCAGTGGTTGACCAAGGGCAAATACGTTAAAGAGTTTGAAGATAAGTTTGCTGCGCTGTTCGGTGTTAAATACGGCGTTGCGGTTTCCAGCGGCACGGATGCCGATGCTTTGGCTTGCGCCACTCTCTATGATTTTGGCGCCAAGCGCGGGGACGAGATCATTATCCCGGCTTTGACCTTTGTGGCCACGGGCAATGCGGTTTTGCAGGCGGGGTTGACGCCGGTCTTCGTTGACATCAAGCGCGAAACCTTGAACATTGACCCGGATAAGATCGAGGCCGCCATCACTAAGAAAACGCGCGCCATCATGCCCGTGCATTTGATGGGCAAGCCCGCGGACATGGACCGGATCATATCTATCGCCAAAAAACACAAATTGTATGTCATTGAGGACGCGGCCGAGGCCCACGGCGCCGAATATAAGGGTCAAAAGATCGGCGCCATCGGCGACATGGCGTGCTTCTCTTTATATGCCGCGCATATCATCACCACCATTGAAGGCGGCATGGTCATCACCAATAATGAAAAAATGGCGGAGGTCTTAAGGTCCTTGCGCAATCACGGCATTGACGGGAAGTTCCGGTTCAAGCGCATCGGGTTTTCTTCCAAGATGAATGAGATCGAGGCCGCGGTGGGATTGGGCAATATTGAGATCTTCCATGATATCCTTGAGAAACGCCGGCGCAATATTTTGTATCTTATCGACAAGTTCAAGAAATTTGATAAGTATTTCATTTACGTCAAGGAAGAGCCGGGCGAAAAACTGGGCCCCCATGCGTTTTCCATCATCGTCAAACCCGGGCAGAATTTCACCAAGGATGAGTTTGTCGCCTCTTTGGAGAAAGAAGGCGTAGATTCCCGCAATCTTTTTTATTCCATCCCGACGCAAACAGACAGTTACGCGTTCATGGGCCATAAGCTCGGCGACTTTCCGGAAGCCGAGTTTTGTTCCGACAACGGCACGCACATCGGCTGTCATCAGGACATTGAGGTTGACCAGCTTGATCACGTCGTTGAGGTTACGGCCAAATTTCTCAAATCAAAGGGACACAACGTTTAGAGCATGCGCATCGCCATCAACTGCCGTTCCATTCTCAAACCCCAAAGGACCGGCATCGGGCGCTACACCCATCATTTGATCAAGGCCCTGGCCCGGGCAGACCATGCCAACGATTATGTTCTTTACGCGCCGCGCGGCATTTTTAACTTCAAACGCGTCAACCCTTCTTCGCCCGCGCCCAATTTCAAAGTCCGGCGTGATTGTTTCTCCCTGGGGCCGGAAAAAGTTTGCGGTCCCGTGGACGTGTATCATTTGCCCAGCCCGGATTTTTTGGGCGCGCTGCGCTGTAAGGTCGTCGTGACCGTCCATGATCTCATTGACAAGGCCTATCCTCAAAGCCATACCCCGCAGACCATTGACTTAAGCGACCGCAAGATGAAGGACGTGGTCGGGCGGGCGGACAAGATCATTTGTTGTTCCCAAACCACCCGTGATGACCTGCACCGGTTCTTTAAGGTGGACGCGGCGCGCACATGCGTTATTTATCAGGGTGTTGACCGCACGGTCTTTTTTCCGTTGGCGCCGGATGAAGAGGAGTATGCCGAGGGCGTCCTTAAAGGTCTGGGGGTAACACAGCCGTTCATCCTTTTTGTCGGGACCATTGAACCGCGCAAGAATTTATCCAATTTGCTGGAGGCCTTTGCCGGGCTTAAGGCCAAAAAGAAATTTTCCGGAAAATTGGTTATCGTCGGGACGAAAGGGTGGATGATGGATCCCCTGGCCGACACGCTCAACCACAAGGGCTTAAGCAATGAAGTGGTTTTCTTGGGTTATGTTACGGACGAACAATTGCGTGTTTTGTATCATAAAACCGAGGTGTTCGTGTTCCCGTCATTGTATGAGGGCTTTGGATTTCCCATCGTTGAGGCCTTTGCCTGCGGGGCCGCGGTGGTGGCCAGCAACACTTCGTCCTGCGCCGAGGTGGCCGGGGATTCCGCCTTGACCGTAGCACCCCAACCGCAGGATATCGCGGCAGGCATTTTACGCGTGATCGAAGACCCCTCCCTGAAAGCGTCTTTGAAGGCCAAAGGCCTTCAACGGGCAGATCAATTTTCTTTTGATGCGACGGCCCGCCGGACGCTGGATGTTTATCAAGAGGTAAACCATGTCCGTTAAGCTCAATCTGGGATGCGGGACCAAAAAGAAGGACGGGTGGGTCAACATTGATTCCGCCGCAGAGTGCCATCCGGACATTCTCCACGACCTGTCCGAACCCCTGCCCTTTGAAGACCAGTCAGCCGAGGAGATATTCGCCGACGCTGTTCTGGAGCATTTTGACAAATACGCCCGGTATTTCATCGTTTATCATTGGACGAGGGTGCTCAAGGTGGGCGGTGTGGTGACGATCGGCGTCCCCAATTTCCAGAAGATCATCCACCGGTACCTGAAGTGGCGATTTGATGATTTCGTGGACACCATTTTCGGCGAGACCATGTGGGAATCGCGCTATTACCTCGGCCATTTCGGCAGTCATAAATGGGGCTATTCCGAAAAAAGTTTGAAGGCCTTCCTTGAGATCTTCGGGATCACCGGCATCACCGTTGAAAAGCAGGGTCTGGTCCTGATGGCCCGGGGACAAAAAACCCGGCATGTTCCTTATCAGGACCTGAAAGATCTTCAGATCTATTCTCCCAATAATGCCTGCGGCACGGGTAAACCGTATATGACCCTGGAAGAAGTGCGAAAGGCCGCGGGGTTTAAAATCTAAGAGGTCAACTGTTGAAAGTCAGCGGTTTCACCATTGTCCGCAACGCGGTCAAATTCCATTATCCGGTCGTTGCCTCCATCACGTCCATTTTGCCCATTTGTGATGAATTCATCGTCAATGTCGGCGATTCCGACGACGGGACATTGGACCTTGTCCGTTCCATCAAAGACCCCAAGATCAAGATCGTACAGACGGTTTGGGACATGACACAAGGGTCGGCCGTGCTCTCCGAGCAAACCAATATCGCTCTTTCGCATTGCGCGGGCGATTGGGCCTTTTATCTTCAGACCGACGAGGTGATCCATGAGGCGGACCTGCCGCGTCTGCGCTCCTGCATGCGCCGGTATTGGCATGACCCGTCCGTGGATACCTTGAGATTCAAATGGCTGCATTTTTACGGCAGTTTCTGGCGTTACCGCATTGATGCCGGCTGGTATCAAAAACAGGACCGCATCATCCGCAATAACGGCACAATAGAGTCCCACGGCGACGCGTTCAGTTTTCAGCGCAAAGACCGGACCCCGTTAAGGCGAAAAAATACAGAATGTCTGCTGTATCATTATGGCTGGGTGCATTCGGGGACGTTGATGGCACACCGCCTGTCCAATGCCGTCGGCATCGGTTATGCCGCCCCTGGCCCCGCCATAGGCGGGGCAGACAGCAGTATTTATGATTACGGCGACCTGGACCGTTTCCCCATTTATTTCGGCACCCATCCCGCGGTCATGCAAGAGGCCATTGAGGCGCATGCTTTAAGCTCTGCGGACTGGCAGACCATCAGGCGCCGCCATCGGTTCAATCCTTTTTTACTGGCCCGCCTGCGGTACAAGACATTCAAACGCGTGAGGCATAAAATTGAATAGATCGGCCGGAAAAGACATTTTTCTCCTGTCCTTTTTGATCATCCTGGCCACGCTCCATCCTTTTTTCTTAAGGACACAGATCAACCTTTTTGAACTGGGGCTTTATTTGCCCGGCATTGACGCCATCATGAAAGGCCTGGTGCCTTTTAAGGATTTCTTTTATTTGCGCGGGCCTTTTGAATTGTATCCGCCGGCTTTTTTGATGCAGGTGTTCGGCGCGCAGACCGCGGTGCTTGCAACATATTTTTACGCCACGACGGTATTATGTTTGATTTTGGGCGTTGTGATCGCCCGGCAGGTCCTGGCCGGCAGGGTTTTTTTATATTTGCTGGCGTCTGTATTAGTAGCGCGTACGTTTCCCCGCGTCGTATTCACCTATTGGGGCGGCATGCGTTATGCCTGGGGGCTGTTGGCTGTCCTTTGCGCTGTCAAATTCTTTAAAACGCGCCAATGGCCCTGGCTGGCCGCGGCCGGTGTCATGACCGCCGTCGGGGGATTGGCCAGCATTGAGATCGGCTTGAGCGCCGGCGCTGCGGTCGCGGCCGTTCTGATCCTCCGGGCCTGTTACGAAAAAGACCTGCCTGCCGGCAGGCAGGACCGCGCTTCGTTGGTCCGGTTCTTTGGGATCTTTTGCGCCGCTGTTTTGGCCGTGGTGCTTCCTTATTTTTGTTATCTTTATGTTCACGGTGGTTTATATCCTTATCTGGACGGCGTTTATCAGGTGGCCACCCGCATGGGGGCCACATTTTTGCAAACCGAGCCGGTGCCGCAAAATCCGCTTGAGGCGCTGGGGGCTTTGCTCAACCCCGTTAACAAAAATTTCCGGCAGATGACCCCGGTTTTTTGTTATCTGGCCGCGGCCGGATATGGGGGATATTTGTGGCAGCGGCGTAAAATAACGCCGGTGGATATGGGTGTGGCGGTCATTGCCGTCTACGCCCTGATGATCTACGTCACCGGGTTCCGCAATTTATGGGCTTCGGTTTTTGAAATGTCCCTGTTGCCGGAAAAGATCGTCCTATTTTTTCTTTTGGAACGGTTATTTTTTTATTTAAAGCAGACCGAAACACGCAAGGCGTTGGCTTGGGTCGTGCTGGGGGCGGTTGCGGTTTCTTCGCTGGGGTATGCGTTGAGCCATGTTAATAAAAGGTTTTATGCTTTCAAATGGCTGGCGCACACCGTATCCGGAAAAAACACATCCTCTGTTCTGCCGTTGGCAAACCAGCCGGTCAGGGCCGTTGCTGTTGAGCGTTTGCGCGGTTTTGTCGTGCCGCAACAGCAGGCCGTGGACGTGGAAGGGGTGGTGAATTTTTTGGTCGCTCATACCCGCAGGGATGAACCGGTCCTGATGTTCCCTGAACTGGGGGCATTGCATTTTTTTGCCGACAGGCCCTGGGCCGGACGTTTTTCCATGCCGACGCTGTCATGGATCAAGGAGGGCTGGCACCGCGAGTTCATGGCGGACCTGGAGAATTTTAAGCCGCGCTATGCCGTGGTCAATAAAAAAGCCCCGGACTATTTTCAGGCCTCGTATTTTTCCGTCGCGGACAACCGGCGGCGTTTTGATGAGGCGATGCAATATATTGAAACTCATTACCGCGATATTACCCAAACCCCGTCCTACAGGATCCTTGAGCGCAGATGATGAACAAGATCTTAATTGTTAATCCGTTCGGCATCGGCGACGTGCTTTTTACAACGCCTGTCATCGCCAATCTGCGCCTGGCCTCTCCCGTCGCGGCCATCGCCTATCTGGCCAATGCCCGCACCGCGCCCGTGCTTCGGGCCGATCCCCGCATCCAGGAGGTTTTTGTTTATGAACGCGACGCATTCAACGCAGCCAAATGGGTTGACTTATGGACGCGTGTGCGGCGCTCAGGATTTGACACCGTTTTTGATTTTTCCATGAATGAAGGCATCGGTTTTTTCCTGATGTCCTGCGGCATTCCCCGGCGCATTGGTTTCAATTACCGCAACCGCGGCCGTTTTTTAACGGACAAGACCCCTTTGGCCGGTTATGAAGACAAACATGTCGTTGACCATTATCTGGACCTTTTACAACGCCGGGGGATCCCCGTTGTTGAACGGACGATCACTTTTCCCATGACCGATGCTGACCGGGACTGGGCCGGCCAATGGCTTACTGCCAACGGTATCGGGCAGGGAAAGCAATGTATCGCGGTTGTGCCCGGGGGAGGGGCTAGCTGGGGGGAAGCGGCCAAATATAAACGCTGGCCCGCGGCAAAATACGCTGATTTAGTGGACAAAATCGTTGAAAAATCATCCTCGGAGATTATACTGATGGGTGATCCGAAAGAAAAAGATCTGTGCGCGGACATTGTCCGTTCCGGACGCCCTGCCCCGCCGGTAGGCGGGGGGCGAGTGCATAATGCCGCCGGGCAAACCACGCTGGGCCAAATGGCGGCTTTGTTGACGAATTGCCGTTTGGCCGTGGTCAATGACGGCGGGCCTTTGCATATCGCGGCCGCCTGCAGGGTCAGGACCGTTTCCATTTTTGGGCCGGTGGATCCGGTGGTGTATGGACCTTATCCCGCCGACGGGCATGTTGTCGTCCGTAAAGGTCTGGCATGCCAGCCCTGTTACCGGCGTTTCCGCATGGCCTCCTGCGGTCACATCAGCTGTTTGAATGATCTATCGGTTGAGGACGTGTTTCGGCATTTATCGTAGAGACGCAGCAATGCTGCGTCTGTACATAGAAAGGTGTTATGAGCGTTCCGTTCGTTGATTTCAAGGAACAAAACCGGATGATCCGCGGGGAAGTGGATGCCGGGTTCATGAAGGTTTTTGAAAAAGGCGATTTTATCCTTGGCGAAGAGGCCCAGACCTTTGAAAAAAGTTTCGCCAAATATTGCGACGCGGCCTACGGGGTCGGGGTCAATTCCGGTACCGACGCCCTTTATCTGGCCTTGTCCGCCCTGGATATCAGGGAAGGGGACGAGGTCATTGTCCCGACGCATACGTTCATTGCCACGGCCCTGTGCGTTTCTTTCGCGGGCGCCAAGGCAGTGTTCGCGGACATTGAACCGGACACGTACAATATTGACCCCAAGTCCTTTGAACGGGCCATCACCCCGCGCACCAAGGCGGTCATTCCCGTGCACATTTATGGCCAGCCGGCGGACATGGATGAGATCACCGCCATTGCCCGCAAACACGGCATCAAGATCGTTGAGGACGCGGCCCAGGCCCATGGTTCCCGTTATAAGGGAAAACGCGCCGGCTCCCTGGGGGACGTGGCGGGCTTCAGTTTTTATCCGACCAAAGGCCTCGGCGCCTGCGGGGACGCGGGCATGATCGTCACCAATGACCGGGCCATTTACGAAAAAGCCCTGATGCTGCGCGACTACGGCCGCAAGGGGCGCTACGAGCATAAGATCAAGGGGCATAATTCGCGGCTGGACACTATCCAGGCCGTGGTCCTTAATGCCAAATTAAAACATCTTGACGCGTGGAACGCCCTGCGTGCCAAAATCGCGGCCCGTTACGCCGAACTTTTAAAACCGCTCAAGGTTGTCACGCCCGTCACCAAAAGCGACCGCACGCACGTTTTTCAGACCTATGCCGTGCGCGTGCCCAACCGCGACAAAGTGGTGGAGCGTATGAATGCCAAAGGGGTGAGCGTGCTGATCCATTATCCCATTCCCCTGCATTTGCAGGAGGCCTACGCGGAACTGGGGCACGTCCAAGGGGATTTTCCCGTGGCTGAAAAGGTGTCTTCCGACATCATGTCCTTGCCCATGTTCCCGCATATGACCGGAGAACAGGTCGAGGCCGTGGTCGCGGCCCTCAAGGAGTCCATGGCGTGAAACTCCCCTTGTCCGTCGTGATCATCACCAAGAACGAAGAACGCAACATGCACGACTGTCTCAAAAGCGTTGTTGATTGGGCGGATGAGATCGTTGTTGTGGATGATGAGAGCACGGACAAGACCGTTGCGATCGCCGGGCAGTATGGGGCAAAAGTTTATCACCGCAAAATGGACAATGAAGGCATTCACCGCAACTGGGCCTATGCCCAGGCAAAGAATGAATGGGTTTTGAGTTTAGACGCCGACGAGATGGTCAGTCCCCAATTGCGCGACGAATTGATCGCGGTCTTGCCGTCCACCCAATTCCACGCCTTTGACATGCCTTTGCGCAATTATATCGGCAAATACTGGGTCAAACATTCCGGCTGGTATCCGGCGGGGAAGTTGCGTCTTTTTATGAAAAGCCGTTTCAAATATGAAGAGGTCGGCGTGCATCCGCGTGTTTTCCTGAAAGGGGACACCGGGCATTTGACCAAGGACATCATCCACAAGGGTTATCCGGACTTTGAGCATTTTTTGGCCTCGCTCAACCGCCAGACAACGCTGGAGGCGGAAAAATGGATAGAGACCGGCCGCAAAATGACATTGGGTGTCGCGGTCTGGCGCGCGGTGGACAGGTTTTTCCGTAGCTTCATCGGCAAGAAAGGGTATAAGGACGGGTTCGTGGGGTTTATGATCGCGTTTTTTGCCATGCTTTACCAGGTGATGAGTTACGCGAAATATTACGAGCGTATCAAGGGAATTAGATCGTAGGGGCCGGGCATGCCCGGCCCGTACAGGGAATATCATATGAAGGTAGTTTTTTTAGATAGAGACGGCGTCATCAATGAATTCCCCGGCAACGGCAGTTACGTGACCAAGGTGAAGGATTTTCATTTTATCCCCGGCGCCCTGGAAGCGATCCGCGGCCTGACGCAAAGCGGGTGCAAGATATTTGTCATTTCCAACCAGGCCGGCGTGGGCAAGGGCGTTTATTCCATGGACAAGCTCAAGCGCATTGACCGGCACATGGTCAAAAATGTGAACAAGGCCGGGGGGACGATCGCCAAAAGTTTTTACTGCACCCACCGTTCCGACGCGGGCTGCGATTGCCGCAAGCCCGGCATAGGCCTGCTGCGCAAGGCGCTTAAAGGCCTGAACAAGACCATTGCCCACGCGCAGGAGGCATTCTTCGTCGGGGACACCGAAGGGGACATCAAGACCGGGCACAATGCCGGATGCAAGACCATTTTCGCGCTCTCCGGCCGGGAAAACCGCCGGTATATGCGCAAATGGGAAGTCAAACCCGACCACATCGTCAAGGACCTTAAGGCCGCCGCCGCCCTCATCCATGATGAACATTCTCGTCATCCACGCAACGGCCGGAGCCGGGCATAAAAAAGCCGCCGAGGCCATTTTCAACGAACTTCAACGAACGCCCCACCATGTCCGCATCGCGGACGCCCTGGATTATACCCATCCATTCTTTAAAAAGTCCTACGTATTTGCCTATGTTTTCTTGGTGACAAAACTTCCGTGGCTGTGGCAATTCTTTTTCGGACTGCTGGACATCCCGGCGCTGTGGCCTTTGGTGCGTTGGGTGCGGCGCGTTTATAATGGGACCAATGCCGGGGCCCTGGAAAAATTTCTAACCACCGAACAGTTTGACGTCATCATCTGCACGCATTTTTTGGCCGCCGAGGTCCTGGCCTATTTGAAACGCGCGGGGCGCATCCGCGCCAGGGTGATCTGTGCGGTCACGGATTTTGACGTGCACCGCATCTGGGTCAATGAAGGCATTGACGTTTATGCCGTGGCCTGCGACTACACCAGGGACAAAATGCTGGCCTTAGGCGTGCCTGCCACGAAAATATCCGTCACCGGCATTCCCATTGACGGGAAATTTTCTGAATCTTACGACATCGGCGCGTTGCAACGGAAATTGGGACTGCGGGAAGGGCTTTTGACCATACTGATCGCCACCGGTTCTTTCGGCATGGGGCCCATCGCCGCGTTGATCGGGCTTTTAAAGGACCATCAACTCATTGTTGTCTGCGGGCACAATAAAATTTTGTTTGAGGATTTAAAGGGCAGGGCCGGCAAGGACACGCATGTGATGGGTTTGGTGGACAATATGCCGGAATTGATGGCTGTTGCCGACGTCCTGGTGACCAAGCCCGGCGGGCTTTCCATTGCCGAGGCCCTGGCTAGAAAGTTGCCGATGATCTTTTTCAGCGCCATCCCGGGCCAGGAAACCGGCAATATCCGCGTGCTTAAGACCTATGGCGTGGGCAGGGGCCAATGTGCTCCCCAAGAGATCGTCCGCATCATTGATGACTGGAGCTCTTCGCCGCGGATCTTGCGGCGCCTGAAAGACGATCTTGCCATCCTTTCCAAACCCAACGCGGCCGCTGATATTGTCCGTCTCATAACCTAAAGGTCAAACGCCATAGATATGGCTATTTAGCAAAGATGGAAAGGACGCACGGGGCCTTTGATATAATTCTTGACATCTTTCCCGTTTTGGTCTATTATTCTAACAATTCACTTATTCTACAATATGGTTAAGAAACTAAATCGTATACAAGTTCAAGAAAAGCTAAAAAACAGCGGCCTCGTGATTTTTACGCCCCGCGAGTTTTATGACGTCTTTGACGTCTCGCCAAAGACGGGGTCGGTTTTCATCTCCCGCAACATCAAGAGTGGGCTGTTCTTAAAGCTGCGTAATAATTATTATATACTCAAAGACAGCCATCCATCTCTTTATACGATTGCCAATAAGCTTTATCAGCCTTCCTATATTTCCCTTGAATCGGCGCTTTCACATTACGGCATTATTCCCGAGGTCGTTTATGCTGTCACCTCGGTTACACCTAAGCCGACCCGCGAATTTAAAACACCCAAAGGAGTCTTTTCCTATCAACGGATTAAAAAAGGAATATTCACCGGGTACAGTCCGGTCACTCTGGAAGGCCATGTGGTTTTATTGGCAGAGCCTGAAAAAGCCCTTGTCGATTATCTCTATTTTGTGGATCTTAAGAAAATATCGCTTAATGACCGCTTGGACCTTAAAAAGATCAACAAAGGAAAGCTCTTGAAGTTTGTCCGGATTTTCAAACGCAAGGGTCTCCTCAAAAAAGTCACGGAAATTTATGCTGAGCAAAGAAAACCTAGAAAAATTTACTAAACTTCAACAGACATCGACCCAGAACGTGGTGCGCGAATATTGTCAGCACCTCTTTTTGTCTTACCTTTATCAAAATCCCGGTTCAGAAAAGTTGCTTTTTAAGGGTGGGACGGCCTTGCGTATTATCCTAAAAAGTCCCCGCTTTTCAGAAGACCTGGATTTTACAGGGGCAGGTATTACTCATAAAGAAATCGAGGAATTATTTACGAATACACTGGCTAATATAGAAAAGACCGGAATGCCCGTCCATGTCACGGAAGCCACAGGAACGACAGGCGGTTATCTGGGAATTGCCATATTCGAGGCATATGACATGAAGATAAACGTTCAGATCGAAGTTTCGTTGAGAAGAGGTAAGGCATTTAAGAAGACAAGGGCCCTGATCACAAGCGGCTACATTCCGGCCTACACTCTTGTACATCTGGATCTGGATGACATTATCCTCGGCAAGCTTGATGCGCTGCTGGACAGACACAAGCCGCGCGATTTTTATGACTATTTCTTTCTTTTGTCCGGTGATTATCCTGCGGCAAGGACTAAAGAAAATTTAAAAAAGGTGCTGAAACTCCTGCAAAAAGAAAACACCAATTTTCAAACAGAGTTAAAGAAGTTTCTTCCCGCAAGCCACACCATGCACCTGCGGGATTTTAAGAAGGTGTTAGAAAAGAAAATTTTGGCGTACCTTTAAGGAAAATTACTCAATTTACGGAGTAGAATGGTGAAAGAAGAGGAGGCTATTTTACATGCACGAAATGGCTTACAAAGTTAAAGCGGATTTTTTGAGAGTTTTGAGTCACCCTATTCGCTTGAGATTAATTGAAGAACTTAAAGCAGGTGAAAAAAGCGTGGGGTATCTTGTCGCTAAATTAAAGATCGGCCAGTCGAATATTTCCCGTCATCTTTTGGCTTTGCGCAATGCCGGAATATTATCTTCCCGACAGGAAAAGACATGTTTATCCTTGACATAAATATGGATTTTATTTTAGTATACATATATTCGAATATAATAAAGGAAGATACTTGCGGAATCTCTTTCGTGGTCTCGGGATCTATTTAGCGTTTTTTCTTTTAACTTCCGTTTCATTTGCCGAGATTTCCCACAAAGAGTTTCTTTCCAGCAATTTCATCAAATCTTTCAAGAATCAAGAATACAAAAAAGCGCTTAAAGAAGCGAATGAACTTCTTAAAACACATCCCAACGATCCACTGATTCTCCGTTACCGTGCTCTCACTTTAGAAAAACTTCACCATCCTGCCGAAGCGATCAGCCTCTATCATGAGATTTTAGCGGCCCACCCTTACGATGAGCCCGCGCGTTTATTTTTAGGATTGGCGTATATTAAGGAAGGAGAAAATCACAAGGCGGCCGCAGAACTACATCAGGTGGTTAAGCATAGCACTCTTGCGGAATACCGGCATTGGGCGCAGGAACAATTAGACCGCCTGCATGCACATGAGGTTTCTCGCGGCAAATCCATCAAAAAGAAAGTTTATGTTGTGGGAAAAACCGGCGTTGTCTATGACAGCAATCCTTTGTTCACTCCCGATGATAAAGGTCTATCCTCGACTGAAAGAAACCCGGCGGCGCTTTATTTGTTTGAACTGAGTGCCGGATACCCTCTGCGGCTGGAAAGAGATGCCCGTGTAGATATTTTGTATATTGGCCAACAGTATTCTCATAGCCATGGCGCCCATCAGGTGGATTTTACTTCCAATGGTTTTGCTCTGGATTCCAAAAAGCGTACCTTTGCCGGAAAACGGCCATTCTTATTAGGCGGCCGTTATGATTTTCGCGCGAATTTTTTAAGAAGTGATCTGTTTTCTATTGTTAATCGATTTTTTGTCAGCGCCGACACTTCCTTTTGGCACAAGACATTGACGCATTTTTTCGCGCGTTTTGCCGTTTCCAATTACGGTCCCGATGGCGCGGATCCTGACCAATCTTCCCGTGACGGCATCCGCGAAGCCATCGGCATGACGCAATATTTTTATACCAAAAGCCGCAAAACTTTTTTCTTTATCAAAGGGGAAGGTGATTTTAACCAAACCCGCGGAGAAAACTTTAACCGTCAAGGCGTCCTGGCAACCGTTGGTTTTCATACGCCGTTTTTGCGCTTGCACAAAACCGATTTGGACGTGTCCAGTTCTTTTAATTGGGGAGTCTATCCTGAGTTTACATCGCTGTCTTCGTTAGACCCGGAAGGGCGGCGCGATACAGGGTGGGATGTTTATGCCGGCGTGACGCGTCATTGGAAGCCAAATCTGGCAACGCGCGTTTTTTATCGTTTTATTAATTCAGCAAATAGTAATGATTTATTGGATCACAGCCGCCATCTCGCGGGTGTAGAGGTGATTTTTTCATTTTGAAAGTTAAAGGGATAAAAATATGTATAACAGGATAATAATTTTCTGTGGAATTTTGTTGTTGATGTCCGGGTTTGCTTCTTTGGCGCCAGGCGCCGACAGGAATGTGCCCATCGATCAGGCAGTGGGCGGCATGGAGCAAGGAAGCCGAATTCAATCACCGGGAAGTTATAGCAATAAAGGCGTCACTTCAAGCAACCAGGGCGGCACGACAGGTTCTATAACCGATCGCCATACAGTTTTTCAGGAATCTGAAAAAGTGACAACGGCAGACCACCAAGGTAAAAATATTTCCGGCGGTGGAAACCACGGGGTCCTTTATCAGGCCGGACGTGAACAAACAAATGATCCCTCAACTGCCGGCACTCCAACGGTACCCTCAGGACAGGCGGGTGTAGAAACTCAAGAAGGTAATGGTGGAATTCTAGTCGGCGGGGAAACGTCTCCAACAGGTCAAGTCGAAACCGGAGAAATCAGTACAGGGATTGAGAGCCCGGAAACCGCGCCCGAAGAATCATCAAGCGATCCAAGCAATCCCATTGTCGGAGTTGATGCCGAGGTAAGTCCTGAGTCCGGAACGGTTGAAGCTGATACAGCAATTGATACCAGCGGTGAACTGGAAGAGAGGCAGATTCTCGATGCCGATCTGACGGGAGAAACAACGGGTTCGGTAGGGGCGGAAGTCGGCAGCGCGACCGACATTACTGCGGCAGATCTCGTTGAAGAATCAGACATAACGACTCAACTGGTTACCGAGACCATAGGGCAACTTGATGTCGGACAAACAAGTGGTTCAGGGACAACAGGCATGGAGGAATCACCGGGCACTTCGGGTGACCCAATTGTTGATCTTGATACCAATATCAATCCGGAGTCAGGCACTACCGATGCCAGTTTTGATTTAGATACCCGTGGTGAACTTGAAGATACGCAAATTTTGGAATTAGATTTGGCAGCAGAGGATGTAACTTCTATTGATACCGATCTGGGAAGCGCCTCAGGACTCACTGAATCAGAAACGGTTGGGAGTTTGGACGTAACGACCGAGACCGTGGAAAGCCTTATTCCCGCTCCTGCGGATTTGGTCGCGGAGATCGACACAACAGGGCAGACGGTCGGAGCAGAAGTAGATACTGGAATAGCGGCTGATGTGGAAGGGATGAGCGAGGGTGAAGATGTCGTCAGCGACCCGGCCGATGGGCTTGGCCTTTAGCCTATGCCAGCACTGTGCTAGTCGAGACCTCTTATAACCTGAAGGTCAGGGGTTCAAAATAATTGACTTTGATTGTTTTTGTTGTAGGATAACATCATATTGATGTTGCACAAGTCCCTATCAAACCTTCGCAGGGCTGAGAGTTTTTCAGCAGGGCGAGGGTTTTTTATTTTATTAACGAAAGGACTACATATGAGTTTAAACAGCGTAAACATCATGGGCAATTTGACGCGGGACCCGGAGATGAAATACATCCCCTCGGGAAAAGCGGTGTGCGGCCTCTCCATCGCCAACAATCGCGTGTACACCAAAAACGGCGAGAAAGTGACCGAAGTTTCCTATTTTGATGTTGATGTGTGGGGCCCTGCGGCGGAGAATTGCTCCAAATATTTGACCAAGGGAAGCGGTATTATTGTGGAAGGCCGCCTGCGGCAAGACCGCTGGGAGAAGGAAGGCAAGACCCAGAGCCGCGTGCGGATCACAGCGAACGCCGTTCATTTTCTGTCCAAGAAGCAAAACAATACCGCGGGGCCGGACCCGGCCGCGTCCCCCGATAGGCCTGCTGAAACCCAAACGGCCGGAGTCACATCTCCGGAAGACATTGCGTGGCAGGAGTAGAGGTGTGAATCCAAGAAAGTAACAGTAGTGGTGAATGCGAGGTTTAGTATTGAGTGATCATAGTTAGAAATTTGGGTTATATATAATTGAATGGCCCCTCATAAAATGATCGCCCAAGTCGTTTTTGACCTGCCCCTGGAAGGGCCGTTCGATTATGCCGTGCCGCCTGAATTTGAGGCAGGCATTGCCGTCGGTCAAAGGGTGTCGGTGGTTTTGGGACACGCGTCCAGCATCGGGTATGTGGCAGGGTTGGCGGACACCAGCGCCATTAAGAATTTAAAACCCATCCGCGCTATTTTGGACGTTTCTCCCGTCATTGATGACCCTTTGCAACAGTTGGCCAGGCGTATGGAGGCCGCGTACGGGTGTTCGTTGGGCCAGGCCATCGGGCTTATGGTGCCGCGCTTGTTACGGGCCGGGCGCAGGATGGAAAAGGTGTGGCCAGGGCATGTTCTGGATCCCCGACAAAAACTTTCGGGAATGACAAGTGGGGATGACAGTTTTTGGATAGATTCCGTCCACAAGACATTGGACCAGAAACGGACGGCTATCGTTCTGGCGCCGGATGTTTTTGCCATGGAGCGGCTGCATCCGTTGCTGCAGACAGCGTTCGTCGGCGTTCCAATTCTTTTCCATCAGCCGCGCACACCTAAAGAAGAACTGGACCAGTGGACAAGAACGCGGTCAGGGGAATTCAGGATCGTCGTGGGAACAAGGTCTGCTGTTTTTACTCCTTTGCTGGACATGGGGTTGGTCGTCATGACCGACGAGGGCGATCCTTCGTACCGCGAAGAACAAACACCTTTTTACGAAGCCCGGGATGTGGCCTTGATGCGCGCGCAAATCGAAGGGGCACAGGTGGTCGCCACAGGGCCGACCCCGTCGGTGGAGATTTGGCATGCCTTGGGCGCCGGGACACCGGCTGCTGCCGCGTCCGGCGCTGAAATACAGATCGTGGACCTCTCCAATTATAAGTATCTGGAGAAAGGAATGATCTCCCTTGTCCTGCGCAGCCGTTTGGAGGAGGCGTTGAACGCAAAAGCTCAAAGCGTTCTGGTCCTCAACCGCCGCGGGCTTTATGCCGTGACCCGATGCATGGAATGCGCCCTGGTCCTGTCCTGTCCGCGTTGTTCATCGGCCATGACCTTCTCACGCGCAGGCAAACAATACGTCTGTCCCCATTGCCCATCGGTCATGCCGCCGGACACGCCTTGCCCCAAATGTCAAAAGCCGAATTGGAGGTCTTTCGGAATGGGTGTTGAGAAAATACAAAGTGAATTGAATATCCTGTTCCCCCAGGCAAAGGTGGTGACCTTTGAGCGGGGGGATTCGGACCTGCCGGACGGGGACATTTTGATCGCCACCCAGGCCGTCCTGCGTTTTAAGGACCGCTTGAAACCGCGCCTCGCGGCCCTGGTGGATATGGACAGCGAATTGAACCGCTTGGACATGCGTTCTTCCTATCGGTCCTGGGCCTTGGCCGTGCATTTAAGGGCCATGGCGCAAAAAACGCTCATCGTGCAGACGCGCAACAGCACACATCATGTGTTAAGGGCTCTGGCCGCGGATGATGCCCGTATTTTTTACGACGAGGAAATACGTTTGAGGAAAGAACTGGGTTTTTCGCCTTTTGCCCATTGGGCGGCCGTGACCGTGCGCGCCAGGCAGGAAAAATCCGCCATGAGTTTTGCGCGGGATGTGTATAATGTTCTCGTTGCTGTTTCAGGGCAGGGGATGCAGATCTTGGAACCAGGGCCCGGCATCCCGGCGAAAATGCGCGGCCAGTACCGCTTTAAGGTTTTGGTGCAAGGCCCGCGCGCCGAAGATATCACGGCTGTTATTAAAGCGGCTTTGGCCAAGGTCAAACGCAGCGGCCGTTTGATCGTGACCGTCGAGGTGGACCCATGAACATTGTTTTTTTTGGCAGCGGTGATTTCGCGGCCACGCATTTGAACCGTTTGCTGGCATCCGGCCATCGTGTCGCCGGATGCGTGACCAAGGTGGATAAACCGCAGGGCCGCGGCCTGCGCATGGTCCTTTCACCGGTCAAAGAGATCGCTTTGGCCAACGGCATTGCGCATCTTGCGCCGGAAACATTCAAAGACCCGTCGGTGATCGAGCGCCTAAAGGCATTCACAGCGGATCTTTTCGTGGTGGTCGCCTATGGCAAGATCCTGACGCCGCAAATTTTGTCTATCCCAAAAATATTTTGCGTGAACGTGCACGGGTCGCTCTTGCCCAAATACCGCGGGGCAGCGCCTATCAACTGGGCCATTGTCAACGGCGAACAGAAAACCGGTGTTACGGTCATGAAAATGACCGTGCCCATGGACGCGGGGGACGTGATCGCCCAGGAAATGATGGACATAGGGCCGCAGATGACGTCTGTTGAATTGCGCGCGGCCATGGCCCGGCGCGGGGCGGAACTTTTAGTCAAAACGCTGGATGCCATCGCGCAGGGAAAACATCAACTGACGCCCCAAGACCACGCGCAGGCGACGTTCGCGCCAAAATTGACAAAAGAGATGGGGAAAATTACCTGGTCGAGGACGGCCGCGGATATTGACCATCAGATCCGCGGCCTTCAGCCCTGGCCCGGGGCGTATGCGTTTCATCATGGAAAAACGGTGAAGATACTGAAAGCAGTGCCAGGCGCGTCATCGGCGCAAAAGGCCCAGCCGGGACAGGTTTTGTCTGTGGACAAAACAGGAATTACCGTCGCGTGCGGGCAAGGAGCGCTCGTTCTTAAGGAAGTCCTTCCCGAGGCCGGCAAACCCATGCCTGCCGCTGCCTTTGCCGCCGGTCACAGGATCGCGGCGGGTACAATTTTAAACTAATTCATCCGGCCGTATTTGGCCTTGTGTTATAATTTGCCCTATGCCTGAATTGCGCAAAGATCCCGTTGTCAGCCGCTGGGTCATCATCGCCACCGAACGCGCCCGCCGTCCGGCGGCTTTTGTGGACCCTGTTGAACATACAACGCCCGCCGACACTTGTCCGTTCTGCAAAGGCGAACAGGCCGAACAGGTTTATGCCTATGACGGGGTGCGCGTGGTCAAAAGCGGCACGCCGTTCTTTAATTCCGCCGCGTCTTTCGCCCCGCGTGTCCACGGCCTTTATGAGGTTTGCCCCAGTTACGGCGCCCACGAGGTCGTGATCGAAACGCCGCAGCATATCGCTAACATGGCGGACCTGCCCGTCGAGCAGATCAAGAACGTTTTTGCCACCTACGCGCTGCGCATGCGTCATCATCAGCAGGATGCGGCCGTCAAATACGTCCTTGCTTATAAGAACTACGGCCTTGCCGCGGGAAGCCGCGACATCGGCCACACCCGTTCGCAGATCATGGCCGTGCCTGTTTTGCCCATCCGCGTTAAAGACAAGATCATCGGCGCCAAACGGTATTTTGATTTTCACGAGCGCTGCCTGTTCGAGGACCTTGTCCAGCAGGAACGCAGGGAGAGGGAACGGGTGGTCCTGGAAACGGACAATTTCATCGCGTTCACGCCGTTTGCCGCGCGTTTTCCCTTTGAGACCTGGATCGTCCCCAAACGTCATCATTGGGATTTTGCCCAGGGGGTCGCAGGCCTCGAGGGAGAACTGGCGATGGTCATGAAGATCCTTTTGTTGAAATTCAAAACGGGCCTTCATGACCCCGCGTATAATTTTGTCATCCATTCCGCGCCTTTTGAAGGCGGGAAGCCGGATTCAGTGAAGTATCCGACGATCTGCGAGGATTACCGCTGGCACATTGAACTGATGCCGCGCTTGACAAGGGTGGCCGGTTTTGAGCGGGGCACGGGTTTTTACATTTGCCCCATCCCGCCGGAAATGGCCGCGAAATTTTTACGTGAGGTGCAGGCCTGATGCCGGAATTGCGCAGAGATCCGATCGCGGGACGCTGGGTGGTCATGGACACCGACCATCCCAAAGGTCCTGGGGATTTTCTCAAGGAGGACAATGCCCCCTGCCGCCAGGCCATTTGTCAATTTTGTCCGGGCAGGGAGCATTTCACCCCGCCGGAAACAGATGCCCTGCGCCCCGAGCACAGCGGCCCCAACACCCCCGGATGGATGGTGCGCACGGTCCCCAATAAATTCCCGGCGCTGACCAATGCCGGCGCGGTGGGAAAACAGGGGCAGGGGATGTTTGACGTGATGAGCGGGGTGGGGGTCCATGAGGTCATCATTGAAACGCCGGACCACGACAAGGGCCTCGCGGACCTTTCGGCGCAGGAAATGTCCTTTGTCATCAGCCAATACCAGAGCCGTTTGCGGGTGCTGGCCAAAGATCCCCGCCATAAATATGTCTGTATTTTTAAGAATTTCGGCGCCTCCGCGGGAGCCACCGTTGAGCATGCGCACAGCCAGGCCATCGCCCTGCCCATGGTGCCCAAGTCCGTTTTGGAGGAGATCAACGGGGCCGAGGGGTATTACGACCGCCGCGGCCGTTGTGTTTTTTGCGATATCATTCATCAGGAATACGAGGACAAGGAACGCATCGTCGGCGAGAACAACGCGTTTTTGGCTTTTTGTCCGTATGCCCCGCGTTATGCCTTTGAGACATGGATCATCCCCAAAAGCCATGGCGCAGATTTCGCGGACATGGACGCTGGGACGGCCGAAGCGCTGGCCGTCCACCTTCTGGACGTGCTGCGGCGCATCCGCAAGACCTTGTCCAACCCTTCTTATAATTTCTATCTGCACACATCCCCGGTCCATTATGCCAGGCCGGACTGTTACCACTGGCATATTGAGATCATCCCCAAACTCACCCGCAGTATCGGCTTTGAGTGGGGGACAGGCCTGCACATCGTCCCCACCGCCCCGCACGACGCTGCTCGTGAATTAAGGGGACACCCACCGTAACCCGAATTAATTAAGGTTACGGTGGATGTTCCAATAATTGACTTATTAAGTCCGCGATGATACAGTAGTGCTGTTAAGCAGTCTTCCGGTTCCCCGCTGGAACGCAGTTTGTACAAACTCCCCGCATAGATGATCGTTGCATCCATTTCTATTCATTTTTAATCTTTTCAAGGGGTATTCCATGCAAAAACGAGGCGTTAAGAAGAACTCTGTAGCGGTTGAGATCATCCAGAGCAAGATCTGCTTGGTTCGTGGGCATAAGGTCATGCTTGATAAAGACCTGGCGGAAATGTACGGCGTGTCTACCAGGCGGTTAAAAGAGCAGGTCCGCAGGAATCTTAAGCGATTTCCGGAGGATTTTATGTTTGAGCTGACTTGGGATGAGGCGATGTTTTCAAGGTCGCAATTTGCGACCTTGAATCAAGGGCGGAATATCAAGTATTTGCCATACGCTTTTACAGAGCAGGGCGTTGCCATGCTGTCCAGCGTGCTGAATAGCGACAGGGCCATCGAGGTCAATATTCAGATCATGCGGGTTTTTGTAAGGTTGAAAGAGTTGATAATGTCCCGTAAAGACCTGGCCCGCAAGATCGTAGACCTGGAGAGGAAATTCGGTGAGCATGACGCAAAGATCATCCACATATTTGATGCGATCCGGCAGTTGATGGCCGTGCCTGACAGGCGGGACGGTTATAAAAGGACAAAAATAGGTTTTATTGTGGACCGCTCTACACCGGCGTGAGAGTAGTTCTGGGGACACCCACCGTAACCCGAACTAATTAAGGTTATGGTGGGTGTCCCCGTAATTGCCAACCATTTACAAGGGGGATTTATGTCCAGAATCGCGCGCATTGAAATCATCGGATATCCTTATCACGTTGTCCAGCGGGGCAATCGCAACCAGAAAGTTTTTATTAAAGGCGGCGATAAAGCCAGGTATCTGCATATTTTAAAAGTTCAGGCGGATCTGTTCGGTGTGGATATTTGGGCGTATTGTTTGATGGACAATCACGTGCATTTGATCGTCATGCCCAAGCAAAAGGGGGCTTTGACGGAATGCATCAGTGAAACGCACCGGTCGTATACGCGCATGGTCAACTTCCGTGAAGATTGGCGGGGCCATTTGTGGCAGGGAAGGTTTAGGAGTTATCCGATGGACGCAAGATATTTATGGGCAGCGGTGCGGTATGTGGAACGCAATCCCGTAAGGGCCGGCATCGTTGATAAAGCCGAAGATTATTCTTGGTCGAGTGCGAAGGCCCATGTTAAGCGACAGAAGGATGAGGTATTAAACCATTTTTATTTATTGGATGAGATCAGAGATTGGGGATCGTATTTATCAGAAGCCGATGAACAGAAAAGTCTGAAATCTTTGGAGACGCATCAGCGAACAGGAAGGCCGTTGGGAGATAAAGCGTTCGTTGATGATCTGGAAATAAGAACCGGTCGAGTCTTGGCTAAGAGAAAACCAGGACCAGCAATTAAGGTTACGGTGGGTGTCCCCTAATCTCCCCTAATCTCTTGACAAAATTTTGCAGTTGGATATTATTGTAAGGTTTCTTAACACCATAAATATCCGGAGGTAACAGCATGGCAGTCAAAGTCGGTATCAACGGGTTTGGGCGCATCGGCCGCATGGTTTTTCAGGCCATTTGCGACCAGGGCCTTTTGGGCAAGACCATTGATGTGGTCGCGGTCGTCGACGTTTCCACGGACGCGGATTATTTCGCCTATCAGATCAAATACGATTCCATCCACGGCCGTTTCAAGCATCCGGTGACCACCGCCAAAAGCGACCCGTCCAAGCCGGAAGCGGACATCATCGTGGTCAACGGCCACAAGATCAAATGTGTTGCGGCCACCAAAAACCCTGCGGAACTGCCCTGGAAGGCCCTGGGCGTTGACATTGTCATTGAATCCACGGGCCTCTTTACCGAAAGCGAAAAAGCCGCCGGCCATTTGCAGGCAGGCGCCAAGAAGGTCATCATTTCCGCCCCGGCCAAGGGCGAGGTCAAGACCATTGTCATGGGCGTCAATGAAGCCGAATACGACGCGGCCAAACATCATATCATTTCCAATGCCTCCTGCACCACCAACTGCCTGGCCCCGCTGGTGCATGTCTTATTAAAGGAAGGGATCGGAATCGAGACCGGGCTGATGACCACCATCCATGCCTACACAGCCACCCAAAAGACCGTGGACGGCCCTTCCAAGAAGGACTGGAGAGGCGGGCGCGCGGCAGCCATCAATACCATTCCCTCAACGACCGGCGCGGCCAAGGCCGTAGGCGAAGTTTTGCCGGCGACCAAGGGCAAATTGACCGGCATGGCGTTCCGCGTTCCGACGGCGGATGTGTCGGTCGTTGACCTGACCTTCCGTTCCGTTAAAGACACGTCCATCGAAGCCATTGACGCGCTCATGAAAAAGGCCTCTGAAACCTATCTCAAGGGTTATCTGGGCTATGCCAACGAGGAAGTGGTCTCAACGGACTTTATCCATGACAGCCGTTCTTCCATTTACGATTCCCTGGCCACCACCCAGAACAATCTCAAAGGTGAAAAGCGTTTCTTCAAGATCGTTTCCTGGTATGACAACGAATGGGGCTATTCCAACCGCGTGGTTGACCTTGTGCGTTACATTACGGGGAGGGGTCTATGAGCGCTGGCCGTATCAAGACCAAGGTCTTGGGTTATCCCCGGATCGGGCAAGACCGTCAGTTGAAAAAAGCCACGGAAAGTTATTGGAAAGGGGAATTGGGCCTTGAGGCCTTAAAAGAGGCCGGGCGCCAGATCCGCCGGGAGAATTGGCTGAAACAAAAAGAGGCGGCGATTGACCTGATCCCCTGCAATGATTTCAGTTTTTACGACCAGGTCCTGGACATGACCTGTTTGCTGGGCAATGTGCCCGAACGTTTTCATTGGGACGGCGGCCCCATTGATCTGGACATGCAATTTTTTATCGCCCGCGGTTTGCGTCCCGCGGCCGCACAGACAGCGCCTGCCAGCGAAATGACCAAATGGTTTGATACCAATTACCATTATATTGTTCCCGAACTTTCATCCGGCACACAGTTCCGTTTGTCTTCGTCCAAGGTTTTTGACGAATTTCAGGAGGCCCTGGACCTGGGCATCAAAACAGTGCCGGTGTTGATCGGGCCGGTGACCTATCTGATGCTGGGCAAACACCATGACAATGACCCGGCATTTGATCCTTTGACGCTGCTGGAGCGTATCCTGCCGGTGTATGAGGAAATTTTGCGCCGCTTATCCAAACAAGGGGCCCAATGGGTGCAGATGGACGAGCCGGTGTTTGCCCTGGATCTGGGCGAAGATCAGCGCCGGGCTTTGAACAGCGCGTATACGCGTCTGGCCAAAATTTCAGGTATCAAGATCATGGTGGCTTCTTATTTCGGCCCGTTGGGCGATCTTTTGGAGACCTTTGTCCATTTGCCTGCGGCCGGTTTTCACGTGGACGCCGTGCGCGCGCCGCAGGAAGTGGAGGCTGTTGCCCGCGGCATCGCAAAAGACAGGACATTGTCCGTCGGTGTTGTGGACGGGCGCAATATTTGGAAGAACGATTTCACCGCCTCACTGCAGGTGTTGAACAAGGCCAAAGCCATCGTAGGGGATGAACGCCTGATCGTCGCCGCATCCTGTTCGCTCATTCATGTTCCTTTGAGTTTAAAGCAGGAAGCGGGTTTGGACGCCGAATTGAAAACCTGGATGGCTTTTGCCGGGGAGAAATTGGATGAACTGGCCGCGTTGTCCGGTCTGCTGCAAGGGACAGCCGGTCAAGGCATTTTAGAGGCCAACCGGTCTGCTTTGTCTTTAAGGCAGAAAAGTGCCCGCATCCATAACGCGGATGTCCTGCGGCGTTCGCGGGCCGTAAGCCCCAAGGACTTAAAGAGAGGGTCGCTTTTTAAACAGCGCCAGAAATTGCAGCGAGCCAAATTGCGCCTGCCGGTTTTTCCGACGACGACCATCGGTTCCTTTCCGCAAACAGCCGGGGTCAGGGCCATGCGCGCCCAGTTCAAAGCGGGCCGCACCGGGATCAAGGAATATGAAGCGTTCCTGGAATCGGAGATCAAAAAGGCGGTTGATTTTCAGCATGAGATCGGCATGGACATGCCGGTGCACGGCGAGTTTGAACGCAACGACATGGTGGAGTATTTCGGCGAACAGCTGGCGGGATTTACGTTCACGTCCAACGGCTGGGTGCAAAGTTACGGCTCGCGCTATGTCAAACCGCCAATCATTTTCGGTGATGTTCACAGGCCCCGGGCCATGACCGTGCGCTGGTCGGCGTTTGCCCAGTCATTGACCGCTAAACCGATGAAGGGGATGTTGACCGGGCCGGTGACCATCATGCAGTGGAGTTTTGTGCGCAATGACCAGCCGCGCAGTGAAACGGCCAGACAGATCGCCCTGGCCATACGCGACGAGGTTTTGGACCTGGAAAAGGCGGGCATTGCCGCCATCCAGATCGATGAGCCGGCTTTGCGCGAAGGCCTGCCGCTGCGCAGGAAGGACTGGCCGGAATATCTGCGCTGGGCCGTGGACGCCTTCCGTTTGTCCTCCGCCGGTGTCAAAGATGACACGCAGATCCATACGCATATGTGTTACGCCCAATTCAATGACATCATCGAGGCCATCGCCGCCCTGGACGCGGACGTCATTTCCGTTGAAACATCGCGGTCCAACATGGAATTGCTCAAGGCCTTTGAGGATTTTCAATATCCCAACGAAATAGGCCCGGGGGTTTACGATATCCATTCCCCCCGCGTTCCGGCCACGGCAGAGATGGTGGACTTGCTCGCCAGGGCCGTGCGTGTTTTACCGTCAGAGAATATTTGGGTCAATCCCGATTGCGGTTTAAAGACCCGCCAGTGGCCGGAAGTCGAGCAGGCCCTGAAGAACATGGTTGCGGCGGCCCGCACCATGAGGGAACGCAAAAGATGACGGCCAATAAGGACAAGAGTTATGTGTGGCACAAACAGTCGTTCGCTCCCGACTGCGCAACGATAGACTGTTCTGTTCATGACCCGTATAAGGATTTTCATAGGGACCCGTCTGGTTTTTACGCGCTCATCCGTCCGGATTTTACAGCGATGAAGATCGAGGTCGCTGTTTGCAACGCAAAGCATGTGATCGTCAAGATTTTTCGCGGTTCGAAAGTGCAGGACCTGTACGAGGGCATTTTCCGGTACGAAAAGAAACACCGGCTGGCGTGGTTTAAGGACAAAGGCCATTGCGCTTATTTAGGGAAGGAATTAAAGAAAGCGGAACTGGCTTTGGCGTTGGGTCAAAATAACTATTTCCAAGAATGACCCGGTCTGCTATAATAAAAAATATGTTGGCATTCTTACTTGTCTTTTTGGGGGTTGCTTCGCGTTTGGCCGTGCATACGCCGCAGTTCACTGCCATTTTGGCGGTGGCCATGTTCGGCGGCATGTATTTATCGCGCCGTCAGGCCCTGATCGTTCCCGTCGCGCTGATGATCATCACCGACGCGGTCCTTGGATTTCACGACACCATGGTTTTTACGTGGGGGGGCATGCTGGCCATCAGCGCCATCGGCGTGTGGCTGAAAGACCATAAAAGTTTTGGTACGGTCTTTGCCGGCAGTATTTTATCCGCGGTGGTATTTTTCATCGTGACGAATTTCGGCGCGTGGCTCTCGCCGCTGTATCCGCATACTTGGGCGGGCCTGCGCGAATGTTACATTTTGGCCATCCCGTTCTTTAGAAGTACACTGGCTTCAACAGTGGCGTACAGTATGGTGTTGTACGCCGGTTATGAGTGGGCTTTCAAACGCAGTCAGGGCACAGCCCTGGCGCGGCTGTTCTAGAAAATAGCATACCTGTCAGGGAAATCCCGTGCGAACCGGGAACAGTCCCGCTGCGGTGATTTCGCCCATGAGGGGCGGACTAGTCCGAACACTTGACGGTATTTAAAGCGATTACCCGCGAGAGACGGGGGTAAGAGCGCCATATATTGAGTTGGTCACAGGGAGACCCTCGATCGTTTTGTTACGGTCGAGGGTTATTTTATTGTAGGGGCGGGGAACCCCGCCCCTACGTAAGGAGATGATATGTATTGGATGGTTTGTATGTTGTGTTTATTGTTTTCCACCAACGCTTACGCTGATATGGTTGATCTGGATAAGATCGTCGTCATCTCCAGCCGCCTGGCCCAAAATGATTACAAATTGTCTTCTGACGTCACAGTCATTGACCAAGACACGATCGAAGCGTCCAACGCCAGCACGGTCGCCCAGATCCTGTCACAACAATTGGGCGTCAATATTTATGATAACGGGACCGTCAAGACAGCCACTATTGATATCCGGGGATTCGGCGATACGGCCAGCCGCAATGTGCTGGTGCTGGTCAATGACCGCAAGGTGAACCCGGTGGATATTTCCGGGCCGGACTTGCTGCAGATCCCTTTGGATTCCGTCCAGCGCATTGAGATCGTCCGGGGTTTTGGGACCGTCCTCTATGGAGACAATGCTGTCGGCGGGGTGGTCAACATCATTACGAAAGAGGGTCAAGGAAAATTATCCGGTAAGATCAGCGGCACCTATGGCAGCTATGACAGCAGAGGCACCAGCGCCGAAGTTTCCGGCAGTACCAAACATATATCGTATTATGCCTATTCGGATTATGATGACCAGCACGGGTACCGCCAGAACAGCGATGTGTTGAGTAAGAATTTTCAGACACGTTTAAGTTCCAAGGTTTCAGATTGGTTTAAAATCGGGGTGGATGCGACATGGCATCAGGACGCGTATGGCCTTCCCGGAGGGCTTAGCGGCGCCCAACTGGAACAATACGGCCGGCGCGGCACCCGGAATCCTTCCGACAAGGCGTCCACCAAAGATCGGTCCGTCCAGACCACGTTTGATATAAGCCCCTTGAATGAAGATCTGGGCCATTTGGTCATGGATGTTTCCTACCGCGACCGGGACACCTATGCGGACTTTCAAAGCCAGGGCACAGACACCAAGCGCGACAGCAATACAACCGGCATCACCGGAAAATATATTTTTGACAAGACGATCTTTGACCATGAGGTGAACCTGGTCACCGGATTTGATCATTACAATACGGACCAGGACATCCTGGGCGGCGGTTTTAGTTCCGATGACATCACCATTTCCAAAAGGGAATACGGGGCCTATATATCCAGTGAGTTTGAAATAGGGAACCACGTATTTTTGACGGGTGGTACCCGGTATCAAAAAGCATACTATACGTTCAATCAAAAGAACGCGCCGCAAAGTTATCAGAAACAAGCGCCGGACAAACAGGCCTCCATGGTCGGTTTAAAATACGAATATGCCAAGGGTTCCAATATGTTTGCCAATATGCAGCAGAGTTTTCGTTTTTTGGCGACCGATGAATGGTATAGCACGTTCACGGGATTGAACACCGGCCTTAAACAACAGACCGGTACACAGTATGAAGCCGGGATCAAGCATAACTTTAAAGACGCGGTGACCGTTCATGTGACGCCGTACATCACAAAGTTAAGGAACGAGATCTTTGTAGATCCGACGGCCGGAGGGGGTTTTGGCGACAACAGCAATTATGACCGCACCTTGCGGCGCGGCATTGAAATAGGCCAGACCACCGATGTGTTGAAATTCCTGCCGGAGCTGGCGCATGTCAACACGATCGGCTTGTCCACCAGCTATAATTATCAAGACGCGGAATTTGACGGCGGGGCCTTTGACGGCCACCGGATCCCCATGGTGGCCAAAAACCAGGCCAATGCGGTGTTGACGTTAGGGATGTTTGACCATTACAGCGCGTCCCTGATCGGCACCTATGTGGGATCGAGATTTGCCATCAATGATACGAATAATACCACGCCTGCGCTCAAACAGTATTTTACATTAGACGGCAAATTGACCTGCAACCGTGACCCGCTGGAGATCTTTTTTGCGGTGAACAATATTTTTGAACAGAAGTATTTTTCCACCGCCGTGAAATCCACCAATTCCAATAATAAGGATTTCTTTCCGGCGCCGGAACGCAGTTTCACGGTGGGGATGAGCGTAAAGTTTTAGCGAGAGATCTCTTTGAGAATAATGTCCGTGGGGGACAGTTTGTTAAGGGTATAAAAATGCAGGCCGGGGGCCCCGCCCTTCAGGAGTTCCCGGCATTGCGCGACGGTAAATTCGATCCCCGCTTCCAAAGTTTTCTGAGGGTCGTCCGCGAGGGGCTTAAAAATTTTATGGACCTGAGCCGGGATGGAAGCTCCGCAAAGTAAGCAAAATCTCACCAAAGCCTGATAATCCGTAATAGGTAAAATTCCGGGAATAACGGGTTTGTTGACCCCTAACTTTTTTAGACGCGCGATATAATCAAAATAGTCCTGATTATTAAAAAAAAGTTGGGTGATGACATAATCCGCCCCCGCATCGATCTTAGTTTTGAGATGTTGCGCGTCCATTTCGCGATTGAGGGCTAATATATGCCCCTCGGGAAACCCCGCCACGCCGATCGTGAAATGATTGCCGAAATGCTTGCGGATAAAAGCGACCAGGTCACTGCTGTAGCGGAAATTGTCCGGCCCCGCCTTCCAGTCCGGGTTTTCTTTGGGGGGGTCCCCGCGCAAAGCCAGCACGCGGCTGATCCCGCGGCGCTTCATGTCTTGCAATATGGCCTTGATCTCGTCTCTGGTATGCAGGACACAGGTCAAATGCGCCACCGCGGCCACACCATGGGTTTTTTGGATATGCTCAACGATATCCAGCGTCTTGTCCCGGCTCCCGCCGCCGGCACCGTAGGTGCAGGAGATAAAATCGGGCTTAAGGGCGCACAATTGCGCGATGGTCGCCAGCAGTTTTTCGTATCCCTCCGGCGTTTTGGGAGGGAAGAGCTCAAAAGAGATCATGGATGCCCGTTGGTTGGTCATTTTTTACCGGTATACGCCCTGCAAGATATTCCATTTTATTTTTAACAGCCCGGCCAGTGAGGTGAAGACGTTCCTCATGGGCCGCACGGCGGAGTCATGGTGATGGTTCCAAGTCACGGGTATTTCACCGATGCGCAAATCATGGATGAGCGCGATCGCAATGAGATCCGTATCAAACGCCCAGTTCAAGATCTGTTGTTTTTTAAAAATAATGTCCGCTGCCTTCCGGTTGAACATCTTAAAACCGCAGGTAAAGTCCTTGATCTTTTTTCCGACACACCAGCGGGACAAAACGATAAAGCCCTTGCCCAAAAATCGTCTGTGCCAGGGTTGTTTGACCGTATGATCACCGGGCCTGGATTTGCGGTCCCCGATGATCATATCGTAGTCATCCTGACGCATGGCTTCAAGGAATTTGTCCATGGCATCCAGCGACGTGGACAGGTCCGCGTCCATGAACAACCTGTATCGGCCCGCGGCATGGAGCATCCCGTGGCGGACCGCAAAACCTTTGCCGCGGTTTTTTTCATAAGAAAGGACCTTGATACGGCTGCCGGCGCATTCCTGCATCCTGGATAAAGTGCTATCGACGGAGCCGTCATTGACGAGGATGATCTCATAGTTCAAACGCATGGCATCGCATTTTTGTTCAACCGCGCGGGTGTTGTCCCGGACCCTTTTTTCTTCATTGAAGGCGGGGATAATGACCGAAAGGAAAATATCGTTGGCGTTGAACATGACAGATATATGCTACCTTGGTATTTTTTAGGTTGCAATGCCAAATGATATCTTTTATGATACGCACATGAAGAACAAGCCCACCAGTTACGGGCGGATGCCCGGCATTCCCGACGGGAAAGATTTGAAAAGAAAACTTCTTCGCGGAATGCTCCGTTTGCGGCTGATCGAGGAGAGGTTGTCGGCCATTTACCATCAGGCAGATGAGATCAAGACGCCCATGCACCTTTACACGGGGCAGGAGGCCGTTGCCGTGGGAGTTTGTGCCGCTTTGAGACCAAGCGATACGGTTTCTCCCTATCATCGTTCGCACGGCTGGTATATCGCCAAGGGCGGGGATCTCAACGCGATGATGGCGGAGTTGATGGGCAAAGAAGCCGGGTGTTCCGGGGGCTGGGGGGGATCCATGCATCTTTTGGATACGGCGGCCGGAGTGATGGGTTCATCGTCCATTCTCGCAGCGACGGTCCCTCATGCCGTAGGCGCGGCATTGGCATTTCAGATGAAAGGCGAAGACAGGGTTGCGGTTGCCCCGGCCGGAGATGCGGCGATCGAGGAAGGCGTTTTTCATGAGAGCTTGAACTGGGCTTCCTTCAAAAAACTTCCTGTTATTTTTGTTTGCGAAAATAATCTTTATTCCACGACGACGCCTCTGAGCGCCCGTCAGCCCCGCGTCGATATCTATAAGCGTGCCGAGGCCTATGGCATGCCGGGTCATCGTTGCGACGGTAATGATGTGGGGGGTGTTTACGCCAAAGCCGTAGAGGCCGTTCATCGGGCAAGACGCAAAGAAGGACCGAGTTTGATCGAAGTCATGACTTATCGCTGGCGTGAACATGTGGGACCTCATTATGATTGGGACGCCGGTTACCGGACAAAACAAGAGGTAGAGGAGTGGATGGAACATTGCCCTATCCGTGCATTGGCTGCGGAATTCCCGGCGCAGGAAGTGCAGCTCTTGAGAGATGAATTTGAAAAAGAAATTGACGAGTCCCTTGCTTTTGCCCGCCAAGCGGCATTCCCCCGCAAGGAAACGATCAAGGAAAGTATCAGGGTATGAAATATTCTGAAAGCATACGGGACGCGCAAGCCGTGATGATGCGTCAGGACAAGCGGGTTTTTGTTTGCGGGTTAGGCGTTCCCGCCCCCGGAGAGGTGTTCGGCTCGACCAGGGGGCTGAAAGAAGAATTCGGGGACCAGCGTGTTTTTGACACCCCCGCGTCCGAGAACGGGACGTTAGGGGTACTGCTGGGAGCTTCCCTTCAGGGGATGC
Organism: Candidatus Omnitrophota bacterium; assembly: GCA_030650275.1. NCBI lineage: Bacteria > Pseudomonadati > Candidatus Omnitrophota > Candidatus Omnitrophota bacterium. The sequence continues at coordinate 73,598 of JAUSEK010000011.1, forward strand.
GTCCGATCATGGTCAATCAAAGGGTTGATTTCTTTTTGTTGGCCCTTGATCAGCTGATCAATCATGCTTCTAAATGGAAGTATATGTTCGCCGGCCGGCAGGAAATGTCCGTTTTGATCCGGCTTATTGTGGGGCGGGGATGGGGGCAAGGGCCGCAACATTCACAAAGCATGCATGCTTTGTTCGCGCATATCCCCGGCCTTAAAGTCGCGGCACCGGCCACACCTTATGATGCCAAAGGCATGATCATTTCAGCCCTGCAGGAAGGCGGTCCGGTCGTGATGATCGAACACCGCCGGCTTTATGATGAAGCCCAAGATGTTCCTGAGGGTGTTTATCGTGTTGCTTTTGGTCAGGCCCGTGTGGCCCTTGAGGGCAAGGACGTGACCCTGGTCGCTTCATCCCATATGGTCTCTGAAGCCAAGAAAGCGGTCCGTCTGCTTGGCCTCAAGGGGATTTCAGCGGAATTGATCGATCTGCGGAGCTTAAGGCCATTGGATGTTCAGACCGTGTATTCTTCAGTTAAAAAAACAGGCCATTTGGTCCTTGTGGAGGGGGATTGGAAACCATGCAGCGTTTCCGGCGAGATCATCGCTTCATTAGCGGAAAAAGACCCGGGGATCTTTAAGTCAGCGCCCCTGCGGGTCATGTGGCCTGATATGCCCGCACCGACGAGCGCGCCCCTGGAGGAAGCATTTTATCCTTCTGTTAAGGATATAGGGGACGCTTGTTTCAAAGTTTTAGGCAGACCCGGCTCAGTGTCTGAAGAGGAAAGCCAGGAAAAAGTCAAGTTTAGCGGGCCATTTTAGCGGCTTTTTCGGATCGGGTAAAATGTTTTTGCCCCAAGTGATCAAAAGCGCCAGGGTCATGAAAAAGTCTGCGGCTTATTCGACGCCAGGGGCGGGAACCATTGTGATGGCCACTGTCAAAGGGGATGTCCATGATATCGGTAAGGACATCGTCGGTGCAGTACTGGCTTGTCATGGTTTTAAAATTATTGATCTGGGCGTCATGGTCCCTTGCGAGAAAATCCTGCAAGAAGCTAAACAAAATAATGCGGACATGATCGGCCTTTCCGGGCTCATTACCCCATCCCTGGATGAAATGGTGCATGTGGCTTCTGAATTGCAGCGTCAGGGCTTTTCCTTGCCTCTTTTGATCGGAGGAGCAACCACTTCGCCCGCGCATACAGCTGTTAAAATTGAGCCCGTTTATAAAAACGGGTTGGTCATCCATGGTCAAGATGCTTCCGGTTGCGCGGCTGTTTGCCGATCACTGATGGATCCCGAATTAAAACAAGATCTGATCAACAAAGTCCGCAAAGAATTTGAAGAATTGCGTCAGGAACATTTAAGCCGCCGGTCGAGCCAATCCTTTGTTCCCATTAAAAAAGCCCGTGAAAAAGCTTTTATGACTGATTGGGAACAAGCCGGCATTACCAAGCCTTCATTTTTAGGCATTAAAGTTTTCCAGAATTTTGACCTGACCCTCATCCGTAAACGCATCGACTGGTCACCGTTTTTTATTACCTGGGAACTTAAAGGGAAATTTCCACAGATCCTCAAAGATCCAGTCTTGAATGCTGAAGCCAGCCGTGTTTATCATGATGCCAACGCTCTTTTGGATGAGATTATTAATAAAAAACTTCTTAAGGCTAACGCGGTTGTAGGTTTTTTTCCTGCTAATTCTGTTGGAGACGATATCGAATTGTATAGCGATGACGATCGTCAGAATGTGGCTGCTATTTTCTATAATCTGCGCCAGCAGATCATTGTCTGGGAAGATCATCCGCTTTTATCCCATGCGGATTACGTGGCTCCAAGATCATCCGGGGTCAAAGACTATATCGGCGCTTTCGCGGTGAGTACCGGCATTGGTTTAGACGAGTTGGTCAAAAATTTTAAAGCCGACCACGATGATTACAAATGCATCATGGCCAAAGCTGTGGCTGACCGTTTGGCAGAGGCATTTGCAGAATTGATGCACGAGAAAGTGCGCAAAGAGCTTTGGGGTTATGCTCCGCAGGAGGATTTGACCGATGAACAAATTATTTTAGGTCATTATCGGGGTATTCGCCCGGCGCCGGGGTATCCGGCCTACCCCGACCATACAGAAAAAGCGACATTATTTAAAATTTTAGATGCTACTAAGAATACCGGCATTAACTTAACGGAGACTTTTGCCATGTTCCCCACTGCAGCCGTCAGTGGCCTCTATTTTGCTCATCCACAATCAAAATATTTTGCCATCAACACAATAGACCAGGACCAGATCACCGACTACGCCAAACGTAAGAAAATATCCGTACAAGAAGCTGAAAAATGGCTAGGGTCGAATTTGAGATACTAGGTTCTTATGAGAATCGTTTCTTTAATTGCCAGCAGCACGGAGATTGTCTGTGCCTTAGGTTTTGAAGGCTCCCTGGTTGGGCGTTCACATGAATGTGATTACCCGCTGGACGTCCGGCAGCTGCCCGCCTGTTCCGAGCCTAAATTTAATATCCATGGGACCAGCCGTGAGATCGATGAGCGTGTTAAGACGATTGTCCGTGAATCTCTTTCCGTTTATCGTGTTGATACCGAGAGGCTTAAAGCTTTAAAACCGGATGTTATTATCACGCAGGACCATTGTGAGGTCTGCGCGGTGAGCCTTAAAGATGTACAAGAGGCAGTGTGTGATTGGGTTGGAGACGAAGTTAAAATAGTTACTTTGCGGCCCAATGCCCTGCTTGATGTGTGGCAGGGAATAAGACAGGTTGCGGATGCCTTGGGTCAGCCCAATCAGGCGGAAAAGCTTATCAGACACTGTCAAGAGCGCATGTCAGATATTGCGCGGAAAACGAAAAGTTTGCCTCAACACCCATCGGTGGCATGTATCGAATGGATTGAGCCATTGATGTGCGCGGGTAATTGGGTGCCGGAATTGGTGGAGATGGCAGGTGGAAAGGACCTTTTTGGAAAACCGGGAGAGCATTCCCCGTGGATGAGCTGGGAACAATTGCACCAAGCCGATCCTGAGGTGATTATAGTAATGCCTTGCGGTTGGGATATTGAACGTATTCGCCAAGAAATGCCTATTTTAATGAAAAATCCCGGGTGGCATCAATTAAAAGCCGTCCGGCAAAACAAAGTCTATTTGACGGATGGTAACCAGTATTTTAACCGTCCGGGCCCCCGATTGGTTGAATCATTAGAAATTCTCGCCGAAATAATGCATCCTAAAGTGTTTCAATTTGGCCATGAAGGAGTCGGCTGGCAGCGTTAAAAGCATTTTGGCGAAAAAATTTGTATTTTTGTAAGAAATGTTGTAGGATAACCCCCCATATGCAAGCGCCGATCTTATCCATTATTTTTTCTTTTCGCAATGAGGAGCATGTTCTTCAGGAATTAATTTCACGCGTCAGGGCCGTATTGACCAAAGAAAAAGAACATAACGCCATTGCCGGATGGGAATTAATTTTTGTCAATGATGCTTCCAATGACAGGTCTTTAGAGGTCCTTTTGCGGCATGCCCAGAACACGAAAGACATTAAAATAATCACCATGTCGAGGGTTTTTGGAGTTGCTCCCTGTGTCATGGCGGGTTTGGCCCAAGCCCAAGGGGACGCGGCCATATATATGGATGCTGATCTGCAGGATCCTCCGGAATTGATCCCGGAAATGCTTAAAGCCATGCGCGAACAAAACGCCGATGTGGTGCATACCGTGCGCCGTTCGCGTCAGGGAGAAAGCGCCTTTAAACTGTTCATTACAAAGATCGGCTACCGTATCCTCAATCGCTATTCAACAGTGCCCATCCCCCAGGAAGCGGGAGATTTCAAACTGCTTTCCCGGCGGGTCATTGACCATTTGCTGCTGCTCAAAGAGATCAATCCGTTCATGCGCGGGCTTGTGGCATGGGTCGGGTTTAAACAGGTTTTCATTGCCTATGACCGCCAGGCGCGGTTCGCGGGAAAAAGCAAATTTTTTGTGCTCGGGAAAAAGGTGATCTCCAATTTTTTAAACTCCGCCATCATCAATTTTTCTTCCGTGCCTTTGAAGATCGCTTCTTATTGCGGTTTATCTGCTATTTTAGTAAGTATCCTGTTTGCCATGAATGCTTTGATCCAAAATATCAATGGCGCGGCGATCCCCGGGTGGACGGCCCTGATGCTGGTCATTATTTTTATCGGAGGGGTGCAGTTGTTTTGTATCGGCATGATCGGCCTGTATTTAAATGCTGTCCACGAACAAAGTAAAATGCGGCCTAATTATATCATCGAGTCGACCTATGGGATCAACCCCCGCGCGTAACAGTTATCACCGCCTTAAGGCCAAACTTTTCCTGACAGGGATGCTCAGCGGAAAGATCACTGTCCGCAAACTTTGGAATGTGCTCCTGTGCACCGCGGCCTATTTATTAAAAACAAAAAGATCAGCAAGCTCTCCTTTTATCCTTAGCCTTGAACTATGGAATGAATGCAACGCGGGCTGTCTTTTCTGCCGTGATAAAAAAGGGACCATTTACAACCTCAATCCCAACAACCCCACCTTAGGCAGTATCTCAAAAGGGAAAATGCCGGCTGAAATGGCCATGGACATCATCGACCAGGTCAAAAAAGATGTTTTGATCGCGGTGCTTTACACCAACGGCGAGCCGTTGCTGTATAAAGACCTTGGAAAAGTGATCCGGTTTGCCACCGAACGCAAGGTGATGACCATGATCTCAACGAACGGCTTGTTGTTCACCGAACAGAACGCCCGAGAGATATTGGCGGCGGGACTGGACTTTATCAAGATCCAGTTGGGAGGGTTCACCCAGGACATTTACAGCATTCAGATCCGTTACGGCGAGGTTGAGAAACTTAAAGAAAATATCCGCATGGTGGCGCGCATCAAAAAAGAATTGAATACGCCCGCTTTGATCATGATCGATTGGATTACCTATAATTATAATCGCCACCAGATCCCCTTGATCCGTCAATTCTGTCAGGAATTGGGCGTGATGTTGAGTTTCCGTCAGGGAAATCCCCGGGGAGGATTGGAAGGCAAAGAAACAGCCCTTCCGACCACGACACTTCCCATTTCTTGCGACTGGTTATGGAAAGCCATGCAGGTCAATTTCAACGGGGACATGCTGCAATGCTGTGAAGGGGTGGTCTGGAGTAATCTGAAACCATACGCCACCTACAAAGCCGGCGACAGGAATGTCCGTGAAATTTGGAACGGCCCCGCCGCCATAGCCACCCGTGAGTTGATGGCGACCAAAGGGCGTAAATCCATGCCCATCTGCAGTCAATGCCAACGTTCAGGCGTGGCATTTAAATGGTGAGGGATCAATGCGTTTGATACGGATTTGGACTGGAATTTTATTTGTATTGTTGGCGGCCCTTGGATTGTGGATCGCTTCCCAGAGGCCCTTATGGAACGATGAGTATTACTCTTTAATCTATATTACCTTGGGGCAGTCCTACAAAGCGATCCTCATAGGACTTCACGAAGGCGGTAATTCTCCGTTATCTTTTGTTTTACAAAAGGCGCAATGCGACCTGTTTTCTTATCATCTCCCGCAGGAATGGGTCAAAGGGCATTGGGAAGGGACCTATGTCTTTGATCAGTTCTTTTTAAGGATACAATCAGTTGTTTTCATGTCAGCGGCCTTGAGCGCGGTATTTTATTATTTTGGACGGCGTCATTCCTGGGGCATGGGCCTCTACGCGTTAGCCGTGACCATGACATCTTTCTTGTTTTGGATCCATTGGACAGAAGCCCGGCCGTACGCGGAGTGGTTTGCTCTGAGCCTGTTCCAGATCTTATTTTTATTGAATATTTTAGAAGGCCCGGCCGATCAAAATAAAAAGAGCTGGTACGGTCTTGTTTTCATTCATTGGCTTTTGGCTTTGACGTCGATCATCAGTGCCGTTCAAATTACGGCGGCCGGCGCGGTATTATGGATGTTCCGTCGTCCACGGCTCCTTTGGTATGTTCCCCTGGTCCTGCTCCCTCTGGGGATATGCGGATTTTATTACATTCATTCGCCGCAATACCTCTCTTACTTTGTTGATGGTCCGGTGGCCTTAATTAATGCTAATATCTCCAAGGATCGATTATTTTTTATTTTTATGTCCGCCCTTGTTCTTATTGTTCAATGCCGGGGGAAGGATTGGAAGGCGCATTTGGAAATTAAATATTTAGCTTTTTTTCTTTTGATGCTGGGGGGCTTCGGGCTCCTGCTTTTGAAATTGAAGTATGGTCAAGGAGAAGGACAGAAAATTTTGCAAATTTCTAACCGTTATTTTTTGTCATTGACCCCAGCGGGGATCGTGGGGACCGTGCTTTTGTCGGAATATTTGATACGCGCCTTTCCGTCAAGGGTATGGAGAGCGGCGGCGATCGTGATTTTGGCCGGCTTTTTAGTTTTCCGTGCATACAGAACGATCCAACTGGTTCCCAACCAGATCTTACCTACCGGTCTAGAATTCATTAAGAGCTAAAGGTCATCGATAACTATCTCTTGACAGGGGAAAGAGAGAGTTTATAATTGGGATGTTCAATAATTGAACTTCCTAACCGACTATGCCTAAAGAACTTTTAAACGAACGCGAATTTGAATTGGTGAATATCGTGGGGGCGCAATTAGGCGTTAACCAGCGTGATATTTCCCGCCAATTGAGGGTTTCCTTAGGAATGACAAACATGCTTTTGCATCGTTTGATCGCCAAAGGGTATATCCGCATCCATCAGCTGAATAAGCGCAAAATACAATACCTTTTGACCCCCAAGGGGTTTTCCGAGAAATTGCGCAAATCCATCAGATATACCATTAAAACCCTCAATTCCATTGAAACCATTAAGGATCATTTAAAAACAATTTTTAAGGAATCGTACCAAGAAGGAGAAAGAAACTTCAATATTCTTGGCCATTCTGATCTGGCCTTGTTGGCGGAAATGGCTATCAAGGAAGTTTCCAAGGGAGATCACACCATCGTATTTATTCAAACACTTCAGGAAGCCAATAAAGATGCGTTGGCCTGTATTTGTAAGGAAGGGTATGAAGACCTACCTCTCCAGGGACCAAAAATGATGAATTTGATCACAGAGTTAGCTCAACGGGAAACAAGATTCATTCATTAACAAAGGATGGTTATGGATACGACTATTTTAGACAACAAAAGTATTTTGATCACCGGGGGAACAGGATCATTCGGTAAGAAAATGGTCCAGATCGTTTTAAAACAATTCCGTCCCAAGCGATTGGTCGTTTTTTCCAGGGATGAATTAAAACAATTTGAAATGGCGCAAAAATGGAAACCATCCGAGCATCCTTGCCTGGAATATGTGCTGGGGGACGTGCGCGACGGCAACCGTTTATGCCGGGTTTTTGAAGGCATTGATTATGTGGTCCACGCGGCGGCGCTCAAGCAGGTCCCCGCGGCCGAGCGCAATCCCGATGAATATATTAAAACCAATGTCATGGGGGCGATGAACATCATTGAAGCGGCATTGCATTGCCATGTCAAGAAAGTGATCGCCCTGTCAACGGACAAGGCGTGCAACCCCATCAACCTTTACGGGGCGACAAAATTATGTTCCGACAAACTGTTCGTGGCTGAAAACAACGCGGTCCTTCCGTCGAGAACGCAATTTTCAGTCGTGCGTTACGGCAATGTCGTCGGTTCCAGGGGTTCCGTCATCCCATTTTTCAGGGAACGCGCCAAAACAGGGGTCTTGCCCATCACTGATGATCGCATGACGCGTTTTTGGATCACCCTGGATCAGGCCGTTTATCTGGTGCTGATGTCCCTGCAAAGGTCCACGGGGGGAGAAATTTTTGTCCCTCGTATTCCGTCCATGAAGATCACTGACCTGGCCACGGCGATCGCCCCGGACTGCAAACAAGAAGTCATTGGCATCCGCCCCGGAGAAAAGATCCATGAAACATTGATCAGCGAGGATGAGGCCAGGTCTGCCATTGAATTTCAGGATTGTTTTGTGGTCCAATACAATGCCGACCAACGGGACATTCTTTTGGCCCAGGCAGGAAAACATAAAGGGAAGGCCTGTCCGGAAGGATTCACTTATCGTTCGGATTCCAATACCGAATGGATGACGGTCAACGAATTGAAAGAAATGATTGAGCGCATTGCGGACGATTATGCCATTGAAAAGTCGCGTTTTTCCATGACGGGCGTTTCCCAATAGGTGTAAGGATATGGCAAAACAACAAAGAATGATCATCACAGGCGTCAGCGGCCTTTTGGGCAATAATCTCGCCCTTTGCCTGAAGGATGATTACACCATTTTAGGATTGTTCCATCAGCATCCCTGCGCCATTGAAGGCAATAGGCTTGAGCGGGTAGATTTAACGGACCCGGACCGGGTTAGAACTGTCGTCAGGGAGTTTCAACCAGATGTTATTATCCATTGCGCGGCCCTTTCGGATATCGAATATTGCGAAAGTCATCAGGATCTGGCCACCAAGGCCAATGTTCTGGCAACACGCCATCTCATCGAAGCCATTGACCAGACCCCCTGCCAATTTATTTTTATCTCAACAGATTCTATTTATGATGAGACCAAGGGTCCTTTGATCAATGAACAGGGAGCGGTCAATCCTTCCAATCATTATTCATGGACAAAGATCGAAGCGGAAAAAGAGGCCTTAAAGCATAAAAATACTCTTATTCTAAGGACCAATATTTTTGGCTGGAATATCCAGGAAAAATTCAGTTTAGGCGAGTGGATCATCCACGAACTTTCGCATCAGACCAAGATCAAGGGGTTCAGCGACGCTGAATTTTCATCCATTTATACTTTTGAACTGGCAAAGCTCATTGACCGCGCCATCCAAAAAAAGATCCGGGGGGTTTACAATGCCGCCAGCCGCACGCATTTGTCAAAATACCAATTTGCCCGCGCGATCGCCCGGCGCTTTCAACTGGATGAGACATTGATCGAGCCGATCCCTATCGGTGATTTTGCTTTTAAAGCCAAACGCCGGAAGTTCATGGCTTTGGACACAGGCAAAATACAGCGGGCTTTGAATGTTCCGTGTCCGACCATTGAAGAATGCATAGAGAAGTTCTATCAGGATCATCAAAAAGGAGTGCCTGCCAGGATCAAACAAGGCCGGCAGGGGAGCGTTTATCCGCAACTTGATTTTATTCCTTATGGGCGTCAGTGCATTGAAGATGATGATATCCGGGCGGTGACGGATGTTTTAAAATCAGGGTATCTGACGCAAGGGCCCAAGATCGCGGAATTTGAAGAGGCATTGAAAGCAAAGACCGGCGCTTCATTTGCCGTTGCCGTCAATTCCGGAACGTCTGCTTTACACATCGGCTGTCTGGCGGCCGGTATTCATGCCGGCGATGAGGTGATCACCTCGCCCAATTCGTTTGTGGCGTCCGCCAATTGCATCGTTTATTGCGCAGGCACGCCGGTTTTTGCCGATATTGATCCCAAGACCTATAATATTTCCCCCCTGGCGCTCGAGCAGAAAATGACAAGGGCCACCAGGGCCGTCATCCCTGTTCATTTTGCCGGCCAAAGCTGTGATATGCAGGCGATCCATGATATTGTCCGGCAAAAACAGAAGGAATACGGCCACAAAATTTATATCATTGAAGACGCTTCCCATGCGTTGGGGTCCTCTTATAAGGCCAAGAAAGTCGGGTCCGGCGCGTATTCGGACATGACGGTCTTGAGTTTTCATCCGGTCAAACACATCACCACGGCCGAAGGGGGCGCTGTCCTGACCAATGACGAGAAATTATGCCATTCCTTAAGACGGTTTCGTTCCCATGGGATCACCAATGATCCCCTGGAATTGGTCAATGAGGATGAGGCCTTTGAGCCCTCTCACGAGGGGGAACGGATCAAGCGGCCCTGGTACTATGAGCAGCAGGATTTAGGGTTCAATTACCGGATCACGGACATTCAGTGCGCTTTAGGCATTTCCCAGATCAAGAAATTGGACCGTTTTATAAAGCGCAGAAAAGAGATCGTCGGGCGTTACAATGCCGCTTTTGAAGGGCTTGATCATGTCACGACACCCTTTGAAGCCGATTTTTGTCAAAGCAATTTTCATCTCTATGTTTTGCTGTTTGATTTTGGGAAATTGGGGATGTCCCGCGCGCATTTGATGCTTGAGTTGCGCAAAAAGGGCATTCAAACGCAGGTGCATTACATTCCCATCCCCACGCAGCCCTATTATCAAAAGAAATTCGGATACCGACGGGGTCAGTATCCCCATGCGGAGAATTATTATCAGCGCTGTTTATCGATCCCTCTTTTCGCCGCGATGAAGGACGAGGAGGTCGGGAAGGTCATTGAAGCCATTCGTAGTTTAAAACCGGTCCCCGTCCACCCATGACATTATTTTCGCGTATAGGACTTGGGACGGCACAGTTTGGCCAGGATTACGGGATCGCCAATAAAGGCGGGAAGATCCCCCGGGAAGTGGTTTTTGATATTCTCAAGTCAGCGGCGGACCGCGGCATTCTTCTTTTAGACACGGCCTGTGCCTATGGAGACAGTGAAGCTGTTATCGGAGAATTTATCAAGAAGGGTCCATCCCCGTTTCGGGTGGTGTCAAAATTTTCCCTGGATCCTTACAAAGAAGGAGGATTAAAGCAGCTTTTACGGCAATCTCTGGCAAAAATGAACACCGCCGGCGTTTATGGATATTTGGCCCACCGTTTGACGGATGTTTTGAATGATGAGCGCCTTTGGGCGGATATGCTGGAGGTCAAAAGGCAAGGCCTTGTTCAAAAGATCGGGGTTTCCGTCTATTCACCGCGTGAACTGGAAGAACTGGACAAGCGCGATATCAAATTTGACCTCGTTCAATTTCCTTACAGTATTTTTGACCGGCGATTTGAAAAATGCATGCACGGATTGAAACAAAAGAATATTGAAATTCACGCGCGGTCCGTCTTTTTGCAAGGCCTTGCATTTATGAAGGCCGATCAACTGCCGGGGCATCTCAAAGAAGCGGGGGTCCCGTTGAGGGGACTTGCGGAACTTTCGCTCAAGCACGGCATTTCCGTTCAATCGCTGTGTTTAAATTTTGCTTTATTAAATCCTCATATTGATCGGGTCATCATGGGGGTGGGCGGCTTACGGCATTTTGAAGAAAATTTGAAAGGCCTTGAGGATTTTGATAAGGTCCGCGGTATTTATGATCAACTGCAGGGATTGAGCATCGGCAATGAAGATATTCTTCTGCCTAACCGTTGGCCGTTAGCAATGCCGAGCAGGCGATAGGGAATATTCTTATGTTAAAGACAGAAAAAATAAATAAGGGTGCGGCATTGTGGAAAAAAGCAAAAACGTTTATTCCGGGCGGCAATCAACTGCTTTCCAAACGCTCGGAGATGTTTTTGCCTGACCAGTGGCCGGCGTATTACAAGAAAGCCAGGGGCTGTGAGATTTGGGACCTTGATGACCGTCACTATTACGATATGAGCATCATGGGCATTGGGAGCTCTCCTTTGGGCTACGCCCATGAGGAAGTCAACGCGGCGGTGCACCAGGCGATCGATGAAGGGAATATGACGACCTTGAATTGCCCCCAGGAGGTTGAGCTTGCCCAAAAGCTGGTGGATCTGCATGCCTGGGCGGATATGGCGCGTTTTGCCCGTACCGGAGGGGAGGCCTGCGCCATTGCGGTGCGCATTGCCCGCGCCTTTACTCAAAAAGACAGGATCGCTTTTTGCGGTTATCATGGCTGGCATGATTGGTATCTGGCGGCTAATCTATCAGACGCAAAGAATCTGGACCAACTCCTTTTGCCGGGCCTTAGTCCGGTCGGAGTTCCCCAACACTTAAAGGGCAGCGCCATCCCTTTTTATTATGGAGATGCGCAAGCGTTTAAGGAATTGGTCCAACAGCATAAAGCTGATCTGGGCGTTGTGATCATGGAGGTTGCCAGACACTCCCAGCCGGATATTGATTTCTTGCGTACGATCCGTGAAATGACCCGGGACATGGGGATCGTGCTGATCTACGACGAGATCTCCTCCGGATTCCGGTTGAATACCGGAGGGCTCCACCTGTTGTATGACCTTCAGCCGGACATGGCTGTTTTAGGAAAGGCCTTGGGCAATGGACATCCCATTTCCGCGATCTTGGGAAGAGAAAAAGTCATGCAGGCCGCTCAAGAGACATTCATCAGCAGTACTTATTGGACGGAACGCACGGGCTATGCCGCAGCCCTTGAGGTGTTAAAGATCTATGAACGGGACGCTGTGCCCCAGCAATTGATCAAACAAGGAAATAAGATCCGATTGGGTTTGGAAGGCCTATTCAAGAAACATCAATTGAATATTGAGATTGAGGGACTCGCATCAAACCCCATTTTTATGATTAAAGAAAAAGACGGACTTCTGATCAAGTCCGTGTATACGCAAGAAATGTTAAAACGCAGCTTTTTAGCTTCTTCCGTTATCTATGTATCCATAGCGCATACGGACAAGATCATTGATCTATTCTTGGCGAATGCTGATGAAGTTTTTGGATGCATATCTGCCGCGATCAAAGAGGGTCAATTGGCGTCATTATTGAAGGGGCCTGTTTGTCACAGTGGATTTAAAAGGTTAAATTAATGGTCTTAGCGATCGTGCAGGCAAGAATGTCAGCATCACGGTTACCGGGCAAGGTCATGAAGAAAATCTTGGGCAAACCGATCATCGGGTATTTGTTGGACCGGCTTAAAGCATCCAAACGCATTGACAAAATTATTTTGGCCACATCTACCAATCAAGAAAACGATGAACTTGTGTCTTATGTTCAAGGCTTGGGATTTGATGTATGGCGGGGGAGCGAAGAAGATGTGTTAGGACGCTTCTTTTTTTCCGCTAAGAAATACGCGGCTGATACGGTTGTCCGTATAACGGGAGATTGCCCGCTGATAGACACGCGGATCTGTGACCAATTGATAGATGAATTTACCAAACATCAGGTTGATTATGCTTTTCTGGCACCTAGTTTTGCCGAAGGCCTGGATTGTGAAGTTCTGAAAGCAACGGCTTTAGAAAAATGCCACCAACATGCCAAATTAGCTTCAGAACGCGAACATGTGACGCCCTATATCAAGAACCATCAGGACCAGTTTAAGTTATTTTGCATGGATAACCGCGAAGATCATAGCGGTTATCGCGTTGTCGTGGATGAACCGGAAGATCTTGCCATGTTAGAGATCTTATTCAATGATTTCTACAAAAAGATACATCCGCAGGGCAGTTTTGATGAAATTAAAGCATACCTGGACCAGCATCCTGAATTGGTCCGGATGAATTCTCATGTGGTCCGTAATGAGGGATTTATCAGATCGCTTCAGAAGGAAAGGTGAAATGAAAAAGGGAGTCCATCTTAAAACAAAACGCTTGGACCTTAAGACCTTGCGTGTCAGGCATATTTCGGATCAATACGTCAATGGTTTAAATGATGGACAGGTGAATAAATTTTTATTGGCCCCCAGGCAGAAGAAGCAAACAAGAAAAACGGTCAGGGATTATGTTGAGGCCAATCTCAATTCACCATCGGGCCTTCTATTCGGATTATTTCATAAGACCACAGGGGATCTGATAGGCACTTTGCGCGTTCATGACATCTCCTATTTTCACTATTCTTGTTGTTTAGGGATCTGTTTATTTGACAGGTCCTATTGGGGCAAAGGTTACGCGCAAGAGGCCTTAAAAGAGGCCGTTCGTTTCGCGTTTAAAGAATTGAGGATGCATTACATTGAAGCGGGCATTTACCAGGGGAATAGGGCATCAGTACAATTGTTCAAAAAATGCGGATTCCGGAAAGTCGCGACCCATAGGGATAAGTACCGGTATGACGCGTCTTTTAGACCAGTGTTTATTTTTGGCAAGACAAATCCAGATTTTAAGCTTCGGTCATGAGGGATTTTTGTGTACTTTATTGAAAAATTAACAGTTTATTCGTGGTTGTTTTCTGTTCTTCCCGAGATCCAGCGGCGATCCAAGGCGGATAAAGATCAGGGGAATACGCTTTTATATTATGTGGATGCGTCTTGCCAGGGGCTATGGTTGTCCCGATCGATGGCGGCTTTTCTTAAAATTGAGATCAAGCGGCTGGATTTCACTTTTTTTGACGCTAAAGACAAAAATGGCGATTTTCTTTGGTGGACAGTCATGTTTGAGGATCTTGCGGATCTGCAGAAATATATGTTCCGGTATCCGGCCTTACAGGAGATCATCCAGAAGAATAAGGCGGATGAGCACCTAAGGTTTTTTCTGATGAGACGTATTTTGTATTTTGATTCAAGCCTGTTTATCTTGATGCACATTCTCCTGGTGCTCCGGGTCGCTTCTTTAAAGCGGAAAAAAGAGGAAAGGATCAACGTGTTCCTTTTTTCCTCCCAAAGGCCGTGGCTGTCCCAGGTCAAGAAATGGGCGGAGGCCCGGAATGTCAATATTATTCCCATGCGCCGGGGGCGCGGTTTTAGCGTCAAAGAGATCATGGCAGGCCCCGGTTTTATCAAACATTCCATCAAACAAGTCCTGTTCGCCTGGATGGGCACGCAAAAGGCCCTTGGAATGGCGGGTCAGGGCGATCAGAGGCATAGTCAGGACCTGTCACCCAAGATAGCCGTTGAATTTTATGGACATCTTAATCTTGATTCCCCGCAATTGAGCTCGGACCTATTTTTCTGTCAACAGGCAAGCACCTTGAATAAAGATATCCTGATCTATTTTCAGCATCCGGTGTTCCCGGTCTCGGATCAAGCGTGGGATGAGATCAAGGCGCATGGGATGTCAGCGGTTGTTATGAATCCCAGGGCAACCACCACCTCCCGGGTCCCTTTATTCAATTATGTCGGTCAGTTGAGAGAAGAAGACCGCTCCAGGGGGGCAGCCGATGACAAGGGTAAGGATGATATCAGAAGAGATCTGTCCCGACAGGTCGCAGAATATTATAAACAGAAGGATTATTGGTCCAATTTCTTTGCGCGGCACAACATCAAAATGCATGTGTCGTGGTATAAGATCGAATCCAAATATTTTCCGATGGCGGATGCTTTGAATGGCTTGGGAGGGGTATCTGTTATTTATCAAAGGTCTTTTGAAAGCGATTCAAATCCATGGATGGTGACGAAAGCGGACGTTGTTTTTGGTTTTTCCAAGTTTGGGGCGCATTTGGGAAAAGACACGGATTCTGTGATCCCTTATTATGTTGTCACGGGCTATTTGGGAGACCACCGGTATCCAATTCTCAAAAAAGAAGCAAGCGTGATACGCCATGATCTGCAGCGTCATGGGGCCAATAGGATATTGGCCTATTTTGATGAAAGTTCCGTAGATGATCCGCGATGGAATATAGGGCATCAGGTGACGCAGGAGAATTACGCGTTCTTGCTCAAGAAAATCTTGGACACACCATCGCTCGGATTGATATTTAAGCCAAAGATATATTCAAATTTACGCAAAAGATTGGGGGAGGATATTGCCGATCTTTTGGATCGCGCCCAAGAGACGGGGAGATGTTATATATTTAAAGAAGTCGCGTTTCATCTGGGATCGCACCCTCCCGCGATAGCGGCATTGGCATCAGATATCGCCATTCATGGCCATCTTTGCGCGGCAACAGCGGGCGTTGAATCAGCTTTGACGGGAACACCGACGCTGATGCTGGACAGGGAAGGTTGTTCCAAGAGCCCGGTCTATCAGTTAGGAGAAGGCCGGGTTGTTTTTAAAAATTGGGATGATCTCTGGAAAGCATGCCTTGATCACTGGGGCCATTCAGACGGGAGGCCCGGTTTTGGCGATTGGTCGCCGATGTTGGATGAGCTGGACCCATTCCGCGATGGCCGGGCGGCCCAACGGATGGGCAGCTATCTTGAATGGATCTCCCAAGGGTTAAAAGCAAAGATCCCCCGCGAAATGATTCTGGCGGATGCCGCCCAGCGATACGCCAAGATCTGGGGGCAGGACAAGGTATTGGCCATCAATCATGGCAGGTTATAAAGAAGGTTAAATGATGCCGGTCCATATCGGAATAAAAGTTTGGGCGCAAAACACCGCTTATATCCCGCACATTCAAAAATTGGGCCAACAGGGCCATTGTGATTTTGTGGAGATCTATGTCGGTGTCAAGGCAGAACAAGAAGAGGCCAGGTGTTGGCAGGATTTAGACCTGCCCATACGCTTGCACGCGCCCCACAGCTATGGCGGGTTTAATCCCGCGGACAGTGAGGGGATGGAGTTCAAACAAGAGGCCTTGCGTCGCCTTGAGAAGTTCCGGCGGCTTTTAGGGCCTGCCAGCATTATTTTTCATCCGGGGATCATAGGCCCTTTGCAGGAAAGCATCAGGCAATATAAATTATTTAAACAGCAATTCCCGAAAATATTTAAAGCGGCGTTCATTGAGAATAAGCCGTCCATAGGTCCCAAGCAAGAATCTTGCCGGGGAGATAGCGTTGAAGAAATACGGCCATTGATGCAGGCCATCGGTTTTGGCTTTTGCCTGGACTTTGGCCACGCGGCTTGTCATGCCGCGTGGGCCAAGAAAGATTGGCGTCAGGTCGTTGAGGATTTTATGCAATTACGCCCGCAATTATTTCACATTTCCGACGGAGACATCCATTCTCCCGTAGACAAACACCGTCATTTGGGGGCCGGCAGTTTTCCATTAAAGCAGATGCTGGATTTTTTACCCAAGGATGCGTTCTTAACGCTGGAAACTCCTCATGATCATGAGGACAACCTGGACGATTTTTCCAAAGACGCGGATTTTATCAGGGGTCTATTAAAATGATGATCCAGGGCAGGCGGATAGGGGCGGGGCAGCCCTGTTATGTCATTGCCGAATTATCCGCGAACCACGGCGGAAGCCTTGAGCGCGCTTTGCGCATCGTTCGCGCGGCTAAAGAGGCAGGCGCGGATGCCATCAAGCTGCAGACATACACGGCAGACACAATGACCCTTGATGTGGACAATGAGTATTTTCGCATCAAAGACGGGTTATGGGGTGGTAAGAATTTATATCAATTGTATCAGAAGGCCTCGACGCCATGGGAATGGCACAAGACATTAAAAGAAGAAGCAGATAAGCTGCAGATGCATTGCTTCTCCACCCCTTTTGACGAAACAGCGGTGGATTTTCTGGAGTCATTGGGGGTTGCGGCATACAAGATCGCTTCTTTTGAATTGGTGGATGACCTTTTATTGATCAAGGTGGCCCATACCCGAAAACCTGTCATTATGTCCACGGGCATGGCCACGTTAGAAGAGATCCGGCATGCCCTGCAGGTGCTCCATGACAACGGAACAAAGGAAATAGCATTGCTCAAATGCGTCAGCGCCTATCCCGCACCCGCACAGGAGATGCATTTGCGCACAATGTCCGATATGCGCGCACGTTTTAAGTGTCCGGTGGGTTTATCAGACCATACGTTAGGCCCGACGGTGGCCATTGCTGCCGTTGCCGTGGGCGCCGAATTATTGGAGAAACACATCAAATTAAACCAGGAAGACGATACGCCTGACGCCGTATTTTCCATGACCCCTGAGGCCTTTGGAGATATGGTCCAGGCCTTGCGTTTGACCGAGTCCGCTTTAGGGGAAGTGCGCTATCAGAAGACGCAGCAAGAAGGCAATTCAGTGGTTTTTCGCCGTTCCATTTTTGTTTCCAGAGACATTAAAAAGGGCGAAGTATTCACATCGGAAAATATTAAAGTCATACGCCCGGGACAGGGCTTAAGTCCGAAGTATTATGCGCAATTGCTGGGCAGGAAGGCCAAACAAGATATTTCCCGGGGAACGCCGTTATCGAGGGCTATGATGTGATGGAGCTTTCATTTCGAGACGCGGTGTGGGAAGATGCAGAATTTCTTTTGTCATTGCGCAATGATCCTTCAGTTTGGCCCCACTGTATTCAAGCACGTCCTGTTGGCCGGAGGGAGCATCTGGAGTGGTTTAAAGACGTATTGCGGCGGGATGATGTAAGAATTTTTATTTTGTTTCAGGACCGTATTTCCATTGGGCAGGTGCGGTATGATCTTAAGCAGGAGGGGGCTTATGTCAGCATTTCCCTTTGCGCAGATCACCAAGGGCAGGGGTTTGGCGTCCAGGCGCTTAAGTTGACGGGTCAAAAGATCTTTTCTCTAGCCAATGTGACGGCTTTAAAAGCCCTTATTAAAGAAAATAATAAGGGATCCTTGCGGTGTTTTAAAAATGCAGGCTTCTGCCGTATAGACAGAGAAAGAAATGGGAACGAATATTTTATGATCATGGAGCTTCGCAAAGCCAGTTAACCCTTCGAAGCATTAATTCTTGACAGGACTACTAATTCTCTTATAATTATGTTCAATAATTGAACTTTAAAACCTTAACTCCTTATGCCTAAAGAAGTTTTAAACAAGCTTGAATTATGTCGGAGGTGATCATGAACACCCTGGAAGAGATATTTAAGGAAAGCGGCCTGCGGGCCGATTATTTCAGAAAATATGGTGATTATGTCCAAAAATTGATCTCCGAGATCGATGTTGAGTCACTCAAAAGGGCGGTTGACTGCTTTTTGGAAGCCAGAAAGAATGACAAAACCATTTATTTTGCCGGTAACGGGGGAAGCGCTGCCACCGCCTCTCATTTTGCTCAGGACTTAAGCGAGGTCGGCCGCAAGATCCGGGGCAAAGGTTTCAGGGCCCAAAGCATCAATGACAATTCTTCTGCCCTGACAGCCATCAGCAATGATTATGGCTATGAAGACGTGTTCTCACTGCAGATCCAATACAGTTTTAATGCCGGCGATGTTCTGGTGGTCATCTCCGCCAGCGGCAATAGCCCCAATGTGGTCAAGGCCGTAGAACTGGCGAAGGAAAGAGGAGGAAGGACCGTGGCCCTGGTGGGGTTTGATGGCGGCCGCTTGGCCCAGATCTGCGATCACGCGGTCCATATTAAGAGCAAAAAAGGGGAATACGGCCCGGTTGAGGATGTTCATTTGATCTTAAACCATATGATCGTTTCTTACCTGATGATGGAGTTGAAGAAAGAAAGCTGATGAAAGAAAAGAAAATTTTAGTGACGGGTGGGGCGGGTTTTATCGGGAGCCATCTGGTTGACCGGCTGGTGGAAGAAGGCCATTCGGTCACGGTCATTGACAATTTTTCCACGGGCCGCCCCGGCAACCTCGCCCATCAAAAGAACAATGTCCGGATCATTGAAGCCGATATCACCGATTTTGACGCCATTTTTCCTTATTTTAGGGAGCAGGAGATCGTCTTTCATTTGGCCGCTTTAGCCGACATTGTGCCTTCCATTGTCAAGCCCCGTGGATATTACGTGTCGAATGTTTTGGGGACCATGAATGTCGCCGAGGCCGCGCGCCTGGCCAAGGTCCAGAAACTCGTTTATTCCGCCTCGTCCTCCTGTTACGGCATTCCTTCCCGGGAGTTTTACCCGACCCCGGAAGGCGCTCCCATCCATCCCCAATATCCTTATGCATTGACGAAATATTTAGGGGAGCAGACCCTCCTGCATTGGGCAGGGGTGTATGGCTTGCCGGTTGTTTCCTTACGGTTGTTCAATGTGTATGGGCCGCGCTCCAGGACTTCAGGGACTTATGGCGCTGTGTTCGGGGTTTTTTTGGCTCAAAAACTTGATGGCAAACCTTATACCGTTGTCGGCGATGGGGATCAGACGCGCGATTTTATTTTTGTCACGGATGTGGCCCGCGCCATGGCGACCGCCGCCTTTTCACCGGTCAAAAATGAAATTTTTAACGTAGGGGCCGGAAATCCCCAGAGCGTTAATACCCTGGTTTCTTTGCTCGGCGGAGAAAAAATCCACATCCCCAAACGCCCCGGCGAACCGGATTGCACCTGGGCGGATATCCGCAAGATCAAATCTGCTCTTTCCTGGGAGCCGAAAGTATCTTTTGCTCAAGGCGTGCAGGAGATCCTCAAAGACATTGATTACTGGAAAGACGCGCCGGTATGGACGCCCGCCACGATCGAGAAAGCCACAGAGGACTGGTTTAAATATCTGGTCAAGTAAATATGGACCTCAAAATTCTAAAAAAAATACAATCACCCGCCAAGCTGGCCAAGATCGTTGAAGACCTTAAGAAAAAAGGAAAGAAGGTGGTGCTTTGCCATGGCGTGTTCGATATCATCCATTTAGGGCATATACGCCATTTTAATCAGGCCAAGGAGCAGGGGGATGTTTTGATCACCACTCTGACCCAAGACAAATATGTCAAACGCGGGCCCGGCCGTCCGTATTTTACCGGCCGCTTGCGCGCCGAGACGCTGGCGTCTCTGGCCATGACGGACTATGTGTCCATCGTGGATGCCCCCACCGCGACGGATTTTATCCGCAAGGTGCGTCCCGATGTTTATGCCAAAGGCCCCGACTACAAGGCCAAGGACAAGGATGTGACCGGCAAGATCTTTGAAGAGGAAGAAGCTATCAAGGCCGTGGGCGGAAGGCTGTTTCTCACCGACGATATCACCTTCAGTTCCTCAAAGCTCATCAATGATTATCTGGATGCCTATCCTCCACGGACCGTGAAATACCTTAAGGCCATCAACAAGCGCTATAACATTGATTACATCGTCGGATCATTGGAGGCTTTAAAGAAATTAAAAGTGCTGGTGGTCGGTGACACCATCATGGATGAATATCATTACTGTTCGCCTCTAGGTAAGTCTTCCAAAGAACATTTGGTGGTCAACCGCTATGAATCCAGGGAAATGTTCGCCGGCGGTGCTCTGGCGACGGCGAATAATGCGGCGAGCGTCTGCGGACAGGTGGATTTGGTGACGATCCTGGGCGCCAAGAGATCTTACAAGGATTTTATCGGATCGCATTTAAGCCCCAACGTCAAGCCAACTTTTTTCACCCGTCCGGATACCGGCACAATTGTCAAAAGAAGGTATGTTAACAAGATCCAGAACCGCAAGCTATTCGAGATCTGTTTTATCGATGATTCCGATATCGCCGGCCGGGAAGAAGAAAAGGTCCTCAAGCATCTCAATAAGGTGATCAAAAATTATGATCTGGTCATCATTTCCGATTATGGGCATGGATTTCTCACCAAGCGGATCCGCGACTTGATCTGTGTCAAGGCCAAGTATTTGGCCCTGAATGTTCAGACCAACAGCGCCAATATCGGGTTTAATCTGATCACCAAATACCGTCGGGCCAACTGCGTATGCGTGGATGAATTGGAATTACGCTATGCCACTCACGACCGGGTCAGCGATCTGAGGACCCATGCCAAAAAGGTTTACCAGCAGATGCATTGCGAACACATCATCGCGACCCGCGGATCTTCCGGGTCCCTGTGTTATTCCAAGAAAAAAGGTTTTCATGAAACGCCGGCTTTTTCCAGCCGCGTGGTCGATGCCATCGGCGCGGGAGATGCTTTTTTCGCGTTCATCGCACCCTGTTTTGCGGCACGCTTGCCCCAGGAAGTCGTTTCTTTTATCGGGAACGCCGTCGGATCCTTGGCGGTCCAGATCGTTTGTAACCGTGAACCGGTCAATGCGATCGACCTTATTAAATTCATCACAAGATTATTAAAATAAGAAAGGGTATTTTATGGGCAAAGTGAACACTGTTCTGGTGACCGGCGGGGCGGGATATGTCGGCGCGATCCTTATCCCGAAGTTATTGGAGAAAGGTTACCGGGTCAAAGTCCTGGATCTCTACACTTACGGAACGGATGTTTTCGACGGGATTAAGGATAAATCACGCTTAGAAGAGATCAAGGGCGACATTTGCGATACAGATTTGCTTAAGAAAAGTTTGGTTGGCGTTGAAGCCGTCATCCATTTGGCCTGTATTTCCAATGACCCGACCTTTGAATTGAATCCCGCGTTAAGCCGCAAGGTGAATTACGATGCCTTTGAACCCCTGGTGCGGACAGCCAAAGAAAGCGGGGTGCGCCGGTTTGTTTATGCTTCGACCTGCAGTGTTTACGGTGTCAGCGACGCCGAGAATGTTACCGAAGATCATCCGCTTTTGCCCGTCACTGATTACAACAAGTATAAAGGATTATGTGAGCCCATTCTCTGGAAATACCGATCGCCGGGATTTACGGCCACGACCATCCGGCCGGCCACGGTTTGCGGGTATTCTCCCCGGCAGAGGTTTGACCTGACCGTCAATATTTTGACCAATCACGCGTATAACAACAATCATATCATCGTTTTTGGCGGTCAGCAGGAGCGTCCGAATCTGCACATTGAAGACATGACGGACCTGTATTGTTTACTTTTGGAATTGCCGGATGAAAAGATCGCGGGCAAAACCTACAACGCCGGTTATCAGAACCGTTCGGTCGCTGATATCGCCGAGATCGTTCGCCGGGTCATGGCTGAGGAATTGCCGGAGCGCCCCCCGATCACTGTGGAAACGCGGCCGTCCGACGACATCCGTTCCTACCGTATTTCTTCGGAAAAGATCAAACGCGAATTGAATTTTGTCCCCAAGCACACCATTGAAGATGCCGTGCGGGATCTCATCAGGGCCTTTAAAGCCGGGAAGTTCCAGGACCCCTTGAATAATATCCGGTATTTCAATATTAAGACGCTCAAATCGACGGAGCCCCAATGCGCTGTTTGATGAATATCCCTTATGTGGATTTGGCCGAACAGCACGCTCCCCTCAAAGAGAAATTGCTGGAAGCGGTCAGCAGGGTCTTGGATCACGGGAAGTTTGTTTTAGGCGAAGAGGTGGCCGAATTTGAACGGCGTTTTGCAAAATTGTGTGGCGTGCAATATGCAGCGGCGCTCAATTCCGGGACAGATGCGCTTATTCTGGCTTTGCGGACGCTGGGGGTCACAGCCGGGGATGAGGTCATCACCGTTTCCAATTCTTTTGTGTCCTCGACGAGCTGTATTGTTTGCGCGGGAGCCAAGCCGGTTTTTGTGGATGTGGGAGAAGATTATCTGATGGATCCGGCTTTGATCGAAAAATCCATCACGCCGCGGACCAAAGCGATCTTACCGGTGCATTGGACCGGCCGCCCGGCGGACATGAAAGCGGTCATGGCCATCGCGAAGAAACATAACCTGCCCGTGATCGAGGATTGCGCGCAGGCCGTGAGCGCCGAACTCAACGGACAAAAGGTGGGCTCTTTTGGCGATGCCGGGTGTTTCAGTCTTCACCCTCTGAAAACCCTCAACGCCTGCGGTGATGGGGGTATTTTGACAACCAACGATCAAGAGACGTATGACAAGATCCTGGCCTTGCGTGATAACGGATTTTACCGGCGCCATGAATGCATTTACTGGAGCAATAATTCCCGGCTTGACACCATTCACGCGGCCATGCTTTTGGTGAAACTGGATCATCTGGAAGACTGGACAGAGGCCCGCCGCGCCAACGCGCATTTTTATCAAAAACATTTGGCCGGTTTATCGGCGGTTCAGGCGCCCATTGCAGAAGAAAATATGCGCGCGGTTTACCACACCTTTATCATCCAGGCGGACCGCCGGGATGAACTTCAGGCCTTTTTAGCGGATAAGGGAGTGGGGACCAAGGTGCATTACGCGGTGCCGATCCATCTTCAGCGGGCTGCCAAGGAGTTGAAATACAAAAAGGGCAGCTTGCCGGTGACCGAAGGGCAGGCCGAGCGGGTTTTAAGTCTGCCGGTTTCCCAGTCGCTTCAGCCGGACATGCTCGAGTATGTCGTTAACGCCGTTAAAGATTTTTATAAACGATAAGGATCATTATGAACGTACCGTATTCTTACTTGGATGAACAATTCGCGCAGATCGATGACTATCTGGAGGATGTCCGTAAGCTTGTTCAAAGTGGAGATTTTACCCTCGGCAAACCCGTGACGGAATTCGAAGAGCGATTTGCTGAATTATGCAACCTCCCGCACGCGATCGGTGTCGGTTCCGGAACGGATGCGCTCATTCTTTCTTTAAAGATCATTGGCGTTGGGCCGGGAGATGAGGTCATTACGACCCCTAATACCTTTATTTCGACGGTTGGCGCGATCGTCATGGTGGGCGCCAAGCCGGTCTTTGTCGATAATAACGATGAATACACGATCGACGTGGACAAGATCGAGCAGGCGATCACCCAAAAAACCAAAGCACTTTTGCCGGTTCATTTGACCGGATGTCCGGCGGACATGCCGCGGATCATGGCCATCGCCAAGAAACATAAGCTGTTGGTCGTCGAAGACGCGGCCCAGGCGATCCTGGCTAAGATCGACGGTAAACATGTGGGCTTCTGGGGAGAAACCGCCTGTTTTAGTTTGCATCCTTTGAAAAATTTGAATGTTTGGGGCGATGGCGGCGTGATCGTGACCCGTTGTGCAGAATTGGATCGAAAATTAAAACTTTTTCGCAACCACGGCATGACCACCCGTGATGAGATCGAGATGTTTGCGCACAATTCCCGTCTGGATTCACTTCAGGCGGTGATCGGCAATCGTTTGATCAACGAGGTTGAGGACATCACCCAAAAGCGCATTGCCAATGCCCGGCAGTATGACGAGGCGTTCAAGGACCTGAAAGAATCCATCACGGTCCCCAAGCGCCGGCCCAATGTTCAACAGGTTTATCACACTTATGTGCTGCGCGTCAAAGATCGCGATGTGCTTTTGGAGCATCTGATCAAGCGTGGCATTAAGGCCAAGGTCCATTATCCGATCCCGGTCCATTTGCAAAAAGCAGCCGCGTATCTTGGATATAAGAAAGGCGATTTCCCGGTGTGCGAAGCGGATGCCAAGAGGATCCTCAGCCTGCCGGTCCATCAGTATCTGAGCCCTGAGCAAATGGCCTATGTGATCGATGCTGTGCGGGACTTTTATCGCAAGGGCGCCCCGGGGAGCGCGAAAGAAGATGCATTTTATTCTCGGCGTTGATTTTGACAACACGCTGGTGAATTACGACGATGTTTTTTTGAAAACAGCCCGGCAGATGGGATTGATCGAGAACGGCGCCGTCCGGCATAAAAAGAATATACGGGATGCGGTCCGTCAGCTGCCCGATGGAGAAACCAAATGGCAGCAAGTCCAGGCGCACGTGTATGGTAAGGCGATGGATGAAGCTGTTCTGATCAGCGGTGTCGGAAGATTTTTAAAGGCCTGCCGGTCTGCCGGTCTGCCGGTGTACATTGTCAGCCATAAAACCCGATTTGCCGCGCAAGATACCGACAGGATCGATTTGCGGCAAGCAGCCTTGGATTGGATGAAGCAAAAAGGGTTTTTTGATTTCCAGGGCTTTGGATTCTCGACCGATCAGGTTTTTTTTGAATCGACGCGCCAGGATAAGGTTGGGCGGATCAAACAATTGAACTGCACGCATTTTATTGATGACCTGGAGGAAACATTTTTAGAAAAGTCGTTTCCTGAACAAACCGCCAGGATCCTTTATTCCTCACAGGGGGAAGGTCCTCGCGGGGATATGAAGGTCCTGCATGACTGGAAAGAGATCTATGACCACTTCTTTAGTAATGGAAGATAGCCGGACCATTGCGCAAGTCGAGGATCTGGCCGCGAAAATGCTCAAACGCGTTGGTGTACGCGCGAAGCGTTTGGATCGCGGGAGAAACAGCCAAGTTTTCGTTCTGGAATCCGGTGGAGAAACCCCAAGGCACGTCGTGAAATTTTATTTTCGTCATCCGGCCGACCCGCGGGACCGCCTGGAAACCGAGTTTACCAGCTTTTCGTTTTTATGGGGACAGGGCATCGCCAGCATCCCGCGTCCCGTTGCCGTCAATCGGGAAGGATCCTGCGCGATCTATGAATTGATCGAAGGCGATAAGATTTTACCGGCAGATATCACGACGGAAGACATCAAATACGCCGTGAATTTTCTGGCAGATCTAAAGAGGCTGAACAATACCGCGCGTTCTTCCCCTATCGCGCCTGCCTCCGACGCGTGTTTTTCGATCTCAGCGATTGTTGCGGGCATTGAAAGGCGATTGGACCGGCTGACAAAGATCAGGCCCAAAGGGCAGGAGTATGAGGAGTTGGGGTCTTTTTTACGGGAAGATTTCAAACCGTTTCTGGGCATTTTAACCCAGTGGGCCAAAGAACAATGTTCCAGGAAACGCATTTTTTTTGATTCTGAAGTTTCTTGGGAAGAAAGGACTTTAAGTCCGTCGGATTTCGGGTTTCACAATGCCATTCGCGCGCGGGATCAACGCATTGTTTTTCTGGATTTTGAATATTTCGGCTGGGATGATCCCTCGAAGATGGTCGTTGATTTTTTATTGCATCCCGCAATGAGTTTGAGTGAATCGATGAAAAAATGTTTTGCGCGGGGAATGCTTGATGTTTTTAAGGAAAATGAAAGGTTGATCGACAGGATCAGGGTGGTTTATCCGTTACATGGCTTAAAATGGTGCGCGATACTGCTCAATGAATTTATTCCAAACGATTTTTCCCGCCGGTCTTTTGCCGCGGGGAATCCATTGGACCCAAGCCAGGTGCGAAGACAACAATTGTTAAAGGCCAAGGGCCTGTACCGAACGATCAAAGAAACCTACCAACAGAACATATGAAACTGGACCAACGATCGAAATATTTACGCTGTAGGATCATTGAAACGCTCAACGCCACCCGCCGCGGGCACGTCGGCGCGGCGTTGTCTTTAGTGGAAATTTTAAGAGCGCTTTATGACGATGTGCTCCGTTATGATGTCAAAAATCCCAAATGGGAAGAGCGCGACCGCTGTATTTTAAGCAAAGGCCATGGATGCCTGGCTTTGTATGTGGTTCTGCAGGACAAAGGATTTTTTCCGGAAGAAGAACTGTGGAGGTTTTGCGAGGCCGACGGGCTTTTGGGCGGGCATCCTGAGGTCAAAGTGCCCGGAGTGGAGGCCTCGACCGGAAGCCTGGGGCACGGATTACCGATCGGGATCGGTTTTGCTTTGAACGCCAGGCACGAGAAGGCCAGTCATCGCATTTTTGTGATCCTGGGTGACGGCGAATGCAATGAAGGATCGGTCTGGGAAGCGGCCCTTTGCGCCGGCAAACATAAATTGAGCAATTTAACGGTCATTGTTGATTACAACCAATATCAATCTTACGGCCCGATGCGCGAGGTCCAGAATTTGGAACCATTTGCCAAGAAGTGGGAGGCGTTTGGTTTTGCTGTCAAGGAAGTGAATGGTCATGATGTTGCGGCGTTACGCGATGCGTTTTCCGCTTTGCCGCCCGACAACGAAAAGCCGACGGCGATCATCTGCCACACGCTCAAGGGCAAGGGCATGAAATGCACGGAAGGCAATTTGAAATGGCATCACAAAAGCGGGATCAAGGACGAAGAGATCCGCCAGCTTTTAGACGAAGCGGAGGCATACTGATGCGTAAGATGTGTCTGGATGTGGTCCATGAGCTTGCGCGCCGGGACAAGCGCGTTTTTTTTATTGGATCAGATCTCGGGATCGGCACCCTGCAGAAATTCAAAGAGGAAATGCCGGAGCGTTTTTTTATGGAAGGTATCAGCGAAGCCAACCTGATCGGCATGGCCGCGGGGCTGGCCATGGAAGGGAAAATCCCCTACGTCAATACGATCGCGACCTTCATCACCCGACGGTGTTTCGAGCAAGTCGTCGTTGACCTGGGGTTACATAATCTGAATGTGCGCTTGCTGGGAAATGGCGGCGGGCTGGTGTATGCGCCCTTAGGCCCTACTCATGAGGCCATTGAAGATATCGCGATCATGCGCGCGATCCCGAACATGACGGTGATCGCGCCCGCGGATGCCAATGAAATGCGCCGGGCCATGCTGCAATCTCTCGATCACAAAGGCCCGATGTATATCCGGATCGCCAAGGGCGGAGATCCCATTGTGACCACCGACAATATTCCTTTTAAGATCGGCAAGGCTTTGGTCATGCGTCACGGCCTGGACGCCCTCATCATCACAACCGGGATCACGTTAAATAACGGATTGGAAGCCGCCGGCCGCCTGGAACAGGAAGGGATAAAAGCCAGTGTTGTGCATGTGCCGACCATTAAGCCGCTCGATCACGAGGCCATTTTGCGTCATGCCAAAGAGGTTCCGGTGATCGTGACCATCGAGGAACACAGCATTCTGGGCGGACTGGGCGGGGCGGTAGCTGAAATTGTGAGCGAAGCGAACTTCCCGACCCCCAAAAAGTTTAAGCGTTTGGGCATCCCGGATGTGTTCGCTGAGCAGTACGGTTCACAAGCGGGCTTGATGAAAGGCTTCGGTATCACCACAGACAATATCGTAGTCACCATAAGGAATTTATCAAAGACAAAAGCACCATCGGGAAAGCTAATTGAACCGCAACTCATAAAGGAGTAGAACCAGACATGGGAACATTCGTTGAGATCTTCACACCGCTGCATAAAAAAACCGCGAGAAAATACATCGATCGCATGGTGGATGATAAGGTCCATTGCATGATCAAAGCCAAAGAATATGAGGCGGATTATTGGGACGGCAATCGCCGCTACGGTTATGGCGGCTACAAATATGATGGACGATGGAAGCCCGTCGCCGAAAGCCTTATTCAGCATTACAATCTTAAAAGCAATGTCAAAATTTTGGATGTCGGCTGCGGCAAGGCCCATCTTCTGTACGAATTAAAACAACTTTTGCCCAATGCCGAACTGCATGGGTTTGATGTTTCCCGGCATGGCATCGCCGATGCCCCGGAGCCGATCCGTAAATCCCTGACCCTCCGCAAGGCACAGGATGTTCCTTATCCCTGGCCGGATCAATATTTTGATCTGGTCATTGCTTTAGGAAGCCTCCATAACCTGCGCGTGCCCGAGTTGGCGGTGGCGGTCCCCGAGATCGAGCGCGTCGGTAAAAATAAATTCATCATGGTGGAAAGTTACCGCAATGAACAGGAGTTGTTCAATATGGAGTGCTGGGCGCTGACAGCCGAGGCCTTTTTTGACAACAAGGCCTGGATATGGCTGCTTGAACATTTTGGGTACACCGGAGATTACGAATTTATTTATTTTGAATAAACCATTTTTAGGAATAGAGAAAATTATGGAACAAGCACAAATGACATTAGAAAACACAAGCCTTCCTGTTAAAACGATGAAGGCCGCGATCTTAACCGAGTTGAACAAGCCCTTGGTTGTTGCCCAAATAGAGCTTCCTAAAACGCTCGCTTTTGGACAGGTCCTGGTCCGTGTCCATTACAGCGGGATCTGTGGAGCACAGTTTAATGAAATTCAAGGGGCCAAAGGCCCGGATAAATTTTTGCCGCATCTTTTGGGACATGAAGGTTCGGCGACCGTCCTGGCCGTTGGAGAGGGCGTTGTGCGCGTTAAACCCGACGACCACGTCGTCATGCATTGGCGTCAAAGTGACGGGATCCAATCCCCGACGCCGACTTATCATTGGAACGGACAAAAGGTCAATTCCGGCTGGGTGACGACCTTTAATGATCATGCCGTTGTTTCAGAGAACAGGCTGACGGTCATACCGAATGATTTTGACATGAAGATCGCCCCTTTGTTTGGCTGTGCCGTCACAACAGCCATGGGGGTCATTAACAATGATGCCCATGTTAAGATCGGTCAATCGGTCGTCGTTTTTGGAGTTGGAGGGGTTGGTTTAAATATTATCCAATCCGCGCAAATGGTTTCAGCTAATCCCATCATCGCCGTTGACCTTTTTGATAAGAAATTAGACATGGCCAAACGTTTCGGGGCCACCCATGGGTTCAATTCAAAGGACAATAAAGATCATCTGGCCCAGATCCGAAAGATCGTTGGTGAAAAGGGGGCGGATGTCGTTATTGATACGACGGGCAGCGCGCGGGTGATCGAAACAGCGTATGAACTGACCCATCCGGACGGCAAAACGATCCTGGTCGGCGTTCCGCGCAAAGGGGACAATATTTCCATCTATTCTTTGCCGCTGCATTTTAAGAAAGTTTTAAAAGGATCGCATGGCGGAAGCGCACAGCCCAATCTGGAGATCCCGCGTTATATCGATCTCATGAAAAAGGGCAAGATGACGCTCGAGGGCATCATCACGCATGAGTTTAAGTTGGAACAGATCAACGAAGCGCTGAATACCATCCGAAGAGGCGAAACCGGACGCGTTGTCATTGCGATGGATTAAAGGGAAAAAGATGATCTTATGAATACCCCCGTCAATATAAGGATAGAAGGCGAAGGGATTTTTTTTGCAAAAGGCCCCATTGTGAGCATCGGGGACAGTGAGATCAATTTTCTCAAAGAAGCAGCGTTACGCAACAGCCGCAAAAGCGCCAGATTGTGTATGCATAAAGACATCGCGGATGATGTTCATGAGATGTTCATTTTACATTCAAAAGAGACCTATGTTCGGCCTCACAAGCATCCAGGCAAAGACCTGTCCTATCATATTATTGAGGGCATTGCCGACATGGTTTTGTTTGACGAGCAAGGGGAAATCACCGATGTCATTCCCATGGGCGAATATGGGACCGGGCGCAAATTTTATTATCGCCTTAATGAGGCGGCTTACTATGCTCCATTTGTGCGTTCGGATCTTTTATTATTCCATGAGACCATCAAGGGTCCATTTCAGCGCTCCGGCACCATTTATGCCCCATGGGCCGCTGAGGGAGATGACCCGGCTGAGGTCGATCAATTTCAGCAGGGATTAGCATCAAGGATCAGCAAATTCAGAAAGCCAGGCATGTCATGAAGAACACGACACAGGCCGTCTACAGAAGAACGGATTGCCGGCTCTGCGGGAAAACCAGCCCGGAGACCGTTTTGTCCCTTGAGCCGATACCCATTGCCGGTGATTATGTTTCCCGGCAAGAGTTGGACATGGCCCAGGACAGATACACCATGGATCTTGCCTTATGCCGTCACTGTGGGAACGTATTCTTGCTGGACGTCGTCGACCCGGAGATTTTATACAAAAATTTTAAATACACCTCATCAAGCTCTCCGGATTTAGGCGGGCATTTTAGAGGATACGCCGAGTATGTCTTGAAGAATTTTCCCATGCCCCAAGGGGCTTTTATTGTTGATGTCGGCAGCAATGACGGCCTGTTCCTTAGAGAATTTCAAAAGAGGGGATTGCGGGTCTTGGGCGTCGATCCGGCGAGGGACATTGCCAGAAAAGCGACGGAATCGGGGATCGAGACCCTGGGCGCGTATTACGATATTGAACTTGCCCGGCAGACCAGGAATGAACGCGCAGCGGCCAATATCATTACCGCCAACATGGTCATGGCCAACGTCGACAATATGGCCATTTTTATTCAGAGTATCCGTGAATTATTGGCCGATGACGGCATTTTTATATTTGAAACGGGTTATCTGCTCAAGTTGGTTGAAAATATGGTTTTTGATAATATTTATCATGAACATTTGTCTTATTTTTCAGTTAAAGCGCTGGATCTGTTTTTCAAAAATAATGGGATGGAATTGCTGGACATCAATGTTGTGGCCACTAAGGGCGGGTCCTTGCGCGGCGTGGTGCAGCTGCAGGGCGGGCCCCGCAAAAGGCTGGCCTCCGTGGATAAAATGATACGGTTGGAAAAAGAGTTCGGCTTGGACCGCCCAGAAATCTTTTCAAACCTGAAAAGGCGGATCGACGCCGAGAAAGAGAAATTGTTGACCCTGATCGGGGACCTAAAGAGGAACAATAAGAAAATCGCGGGGTATGGGGCGTCCCATAGCGTGACGACATTCCTTTATTATTTCGGCCTCGGAGATCAATTGGAATGTTTATTTGATGACAATGCGGCGAAATTCAACACGTTCAGCCCGGGCCACCATATTCCCATCCTGTCATCCGAGGAAATTGATCAGCGAAAGTCCGATCATATTATTATCTTGGCCTGGCGTTTTCATGAAATGATCGTCAACAAACACCGCTTGTACTTGGAAAAAGGAGGGCATTTTATTGTGCCCTTGCCTCAAATGAGAGTTATATGAAGAAAGAACATGTGCTTGTCATCGGCGGGAGCAAGGGCATAGGCCGGACGGTCGTGCAAACGATGGCCCAAAGGGGTTATCTGGTGTCTGTGATCAGCAGAAAACAGCCACAAGAAAAGACCGAAAAAGTCCATTATTGGGACGCGGACATAACGAAGCCCGGCCGTTTCCTAAAAGTTTTCAATGAGATCATCCGCCGGCAGGGCCAATTGAATCATCTTGTTTTTTGTCAGCAGTTTAGGGGCGTCGGCGATGATTGGGCCGGGCAGATCGAGACGAGTTTGACCGCGGTCAAGCACGTGATCGAATCAGCCGTCGATCATTTTGAGAATGTCAAAGGAAGAAACACGATCATTGTGGTCACCTCCATCGCCGGCCGCCTGATCGCGGCCGAGCAGCCCGTGGGATACCACGTGGCCAAAGCGGGCCTGGAGCAAATGACGCGTTACTATGCCCTGGCCCTGGGAGCTAAAGGGATCAGGGTCAATGCCATTGCGCCCAACATGGTCCTTAAGGAAGAAAACAAAGATTTTTATCTTAGAAACAAAAAAATTTACGACCTTTATAGAAAAATATCGCCGTTGGGAAGAATGGTGGCTTCTGATGACGTGGCCCACACGGTAGCGTTTTTCTGTAGTTCCCAGTCGGCCGGAATCACCGGGCAAATTCTGGTCATTGATGGGGGCGTCTCATTGCAAGAACACGCGGCCCTGGCGCGCGCGTTGATGTCTTTGGACGGCACACAGATCACACAAAAGAACCGTCAACAAAAGAAATTTTCTTAGGAGATCGATCATGAATGTTTTGGGGATCCACTGTGCGTTCTCTCATTTGAACCATGATCCAAGCGCGGCCTTGATCTGCGATGGGAAGTTAATAGCCTTGGGTGAAGAAGAGCGCTTTACAAGGATCAAAGGGGCCAGAGGATTACTCCCTTTTTTCAGCATCCGGTTCTGCCTGAAACAGGCCGGATTAAAGATGGAAGATATTGATCTGGTTGTTTCGACCGGAGAAACGATCAAGGAACAATTGGACAATAATGTGAAGTTGTTTTTCAAGCATTATTTCGGAGTGGTCCCGCCCATTCAATACATTAACCATCAGTTCTCTCACCTGGCTTCCGCCTTTTTTTATTCTGGATTCGATCGGTCCATGTGCATCTCTTATGACGGCCGGGGAGATGATTTGAGCGGAATGCTTGCGGTGGGTTCTTCCAAGGGGATCAAAGTATTGGAAAAGATGCCGATCAAGGATTCCGTGGGGCTTTTTTATTGCGCCGTAACTCAATTTTTGGGGTTTCGGCAAGCCCAAGATGAATACAAGGTGATGGGGCTGGCTTCCTTTGGAAAAGAAGGGGAAGATATCAGTTCTCTCGTGAGAATTTCCGATGATGGTTATTCTGTCCGTCAGGAGAATTTTGGCCACCCGTTCCCGATCAGAACTTTGGACGAGCCGATCTATAATGAAAACCTTATTCGCGCGCTGGGAACCCCCCGCCGTTTCGGTGAGCCCATCACGGACAGGCATAGAAATCTTGCTTTTGCCGTTCAAAGATCCTTGGAAGAATGCGTCGTGCGCCTTGTTAAACGGCTGCATGCCAAGACAGGATTGGATTCCTTATGCATTGCCGGCGGAGTTGGATTGAATTGCTCGGCTAACCGGATCATTCATCAATTGCCGTTTATCAAGCGGTTATTCGTGCAGCCGGCCGCTTCGGACAGGGGGTTATGTTTAGGCAATGCCTTGGTAGGCGCTTATGAAAATGGCGAGAAGATAGAATTGCCGGGACATGTGTTTTTTGGCCCTAGCTATACCAATGGGCAATTGTTAAGCGCCCTTAAGTTAACGGGGCAGGACTATATTGAGCTTCCGGACCCGGGGACAAAGGCCGCGGAAATGTTGGCTGAAGGTAAGATCATCGGATGGTTTCAGGGCCGGTCTGAATTTGGTCCGCGGGCGTTGGGTAACCGTTCTATTTTGGCTGATCCCCGCTCGATCAAGATGAAAGATGAGATCAATGCCCGAATTAAGTTTCGCGAAGAGTTTCGTCCTTTCGCGCCGGCGGTGCTGGAGGAGCGGGCTTCGGAGGTCTTCGAGATGGATCAACCATCCCCCTACATGACGGTTACTTTTACGGTGCGCCCCCACTGGGTAGAGAAGCTGCAGGCCGTCACCCATGTCGACAAGACGGCCAGGGTACAGACGGTGAGTAAGGAAACGAACCCGTTATTCCACGGTTTGATCGCGGCTTTTGGCCGCTTGACCGGAGTTCCCGTGGTATTAAATACCAGCTTTAACGCCCGGGGAGAGCCCATTGTGGAGACTCCATTGGATGCCCTGGCGACTTTTTCATCCGTCGGGATGGATGCTCTTTTTCTGGGGCCATACCTGATCACGAAGCCAAAACCACCCAGGCGGTAGAAAAAAAATGAAAGATATCGGTCAGGGGCCAATAAGGAAGTTATATCAGTGTCTTTTGGTCCCTCCGGCTGTCCTGATCGCCATAGGTATACGGATATTGCGGCCATTGATCGTTGTGCGATGGGGAAGGATCGACATCGCAAGGATAGGCGGAATATACCGGGCGGATTGGTACCTGTCTTTGTATCATGGCCGCATGTGCAGGGATAAATACTTTGATATTTTTTACTTCGATTGGTCCGGGGTCGTCGGCAACAGCCAATGGTGGGCGATGTGGAAGCGAGTTTTGCGTATTTTTCCATTCGGAGGATTGGCAAAACTCGTCGGGAGGATATCATGCATATTGCCAGGGGATAAGCTTTACATTGTTCCGGTGATGGATGCCACTCCATCAACGATCAGCGAGCATCAAGATATTCTTAAGCGCAT
The DNA here is from genome assembly GCA_030650275.1 of Candidatus Omnitrophota bacterium. NCBI lineage: Bacteria > Pseudomonadati > Candidatus Omnitrophota > Candidatus Omnitrophota bacterium. The sequence continues at coordinate 108,303 of JAUSEK010000011.1, forward strand.
CCTTGAACATAAAGAACCTAATGTTGCTTTTACTCCGCAAGAAGAGCATTTTGGCCATCAAGAGATTCGGGGGTTAGGCATACCAGAAAAGGCCCCCTTTGTCTGTTTTCATGCCCGCGACGCGGCATATCTGGACGCCGTATATCCTGATAGAAGTTGGGGTTATCACGATTATAGAGATTCCAATATTTTTAATTATCTTCCTGCGGTCGAAGGACTTGCCCGGCGAGGTTACCATGCGGTTAGAATGGGCAGCACGGTGAAGGACAGGTTGCCCGCGTCGAACGCGGCCATTATCGATTACGCCGCCAATGGAAGCCGAACAGATTTTTTGGATGTTTATTTAGGAGCTAAGTGTCATTCTTTTTTATGCTCCGATACCGGGATGTCTATTATCCCGGAGGCCTTTAAGCGTCCTGTTGTTTACGTGAATTGGGTCCCGATCCAGCGGATATCGATCTGGGTTTCAAACGGGATATTCATCTTCAAAAAATTCTACTCTGTGAGCAAAAAGCGTTGCTTAACGTTTAGTGAAATAATTCAGTCCGGCCTGGGGAACTGTTGGGATGGCAGAGATTTTGAAAAGAATGAAATAGAATTAAGAGAGAATAGCCCGGAAGAGATCATGGCGCCGGTCTTTGAAATGGAGGATCGTCTTAAGGGCAAGTGGAAGGCTGGGCCTGAAGACGAAGAGCTGCAGAGGCGTTTTTGGGCATGTTTAGGGTGGGATAATCTAAATCCTAACGTAAGGATCGGGGCCGAATTTTTGCGTCAAAATCAGGATCTCTTGAACTGATTTTATTACTTGCCTTACTCGGAAATATGCAATAAACTATAATTTGGTAATCCTTTAATCCTCTCAGGGAGGTCGGTATGAAGATTTTAGTTGTCGTCCCCAAGTATGAACCAGATATTGAAAAAACAGGAGCGCCGTATTTCTTACCATTAGGGCTCATGTATGTTTCATCCTATTTGAAACAAAAGGGTTTTGATGTCCAGAATTTGAATCTTAACCATTATACAGATAATAAATTGCGGACGGTCCTTCAAGAGCAACCGTTCGACGCGATTTGTACGGGAGGTTTGTTTACGGAAATCAAACCTATTATGACCGTGATCCAGACAACGCGTGATGTGCGGCCCCATGCAAAAATAATTCTGGGAGGCGCTTTGGCCAGCGGGGACCCTGAATTTGCTTTGGAAAAAGTTGGCCCGGATTTTTTGGTATTAGGAGAGGGAGAGGCAACGTTGGCGCATCTTCTGGGTACCCTTAGAGATGGTTTGGATTTAAAAGAGGTTAAGGGGATCGCCTATTTGAAAGATGGCACTATGTTCAAAACGTGCGGCCGGGAACTGATCTCGGATCTGGATAGTCACCCCTGGCCTGATTATGAAGGTTTTGAATACAGGCATCACCTTGATCATCATTATGAAAAGGATTCATGTTTTGAAACGGTGATGGATCCTGCAAAACGGCGTATCGCCAACATCATTACGAGTAGAAATTGTGTGGCCAAATGCACTTTTTGCTATCGGTTGATGACGGGCGGCCATCGGGTTCGCACCATTGAGAACGTTATGAAAGAAGTCAAGTTTTTGATGGATGAATACGGTGTTAATGAAATCAATTTGATCGACGAGATGTTTGCCAATGACAAACAACGTATTTACGATTTTTGTGAAGGGATCAAACCGCTCAATGTCCGTTGGCAATGCCAGTTGAGATGCGGCGTTATTGATGAAAATGTGTTAGCGGCAATGAAAGACGCCGGTTGTCGTTATATCAGTTATGGATTTGAAAGCGCCAGTAAAGAGGTTTTAAAAAGTATGAAAAAAGGGCTTCACCCGACACAAATTGACAATGTTATCCGTTGGACATTAAAAGCAGGCATCACGATCCAAGGGAATTACATATTCGGGGACCCGGCCGAGACTTTAGGGACGATGGAAGAGACCCTTCGTTTCAGGCGGAGATTCCCGGCGCTTAATTTGGGGATGTTTATGATCATCCCCTATCCCGGGACAGTCCTTTACCACGATTTAAAGGCAAAGGGAAGGTTTGAAAACCTGTATGATTTTTACATTAACCCAAGTTCGGTGTTTCAGGGCAGACCCTTGAATATGACTAAATTGTCCGAAGACGATTTTGATTATATGTGTAAGAAGGTTTGGCATGAGGGAATTGTCTCGGTTGCTTATACAAAGATCCTCGGATCCAAACATCTTGATAAAATGACTTCATTGGTCAGTTATAAATGTCCCCATTGCTTAGAAATGCATAAAGACATACCGATAACATTTTCTGGCAATGATGCGGAAACCCGTTTCTGTAAAAAATGTCTTCAGAGAGTGCATATAAAGAAATCATCCGTGTATTTTGATCTATATGCCAAACTTCGCGAGTTTTATCACTACGCCATAGTCACCCCGGTCCTTATTCATCCAAAAGTTTATAAGACATGTAATCCTTTAATCAATCTTTTTAAAGGAACCGGAAAGATCGGGAAATTGATCAAACTATGCTTAAAGACAAGCAGACCTAAGGTGGTCCCTAAATTTCAAACTACGGCTTTAGAATTGCAAGGAGAGCTGGTGGCGTCTAAGGCATGATCCTGATGTGATTCCTTTTGGCGCCAAACGGACTTGACCCCACCCCACCAATTAAAGCCATTTGCATGTAGAGTTTCCTAATAAGGGTAAACTAACCCAACAAGGAGGCTTTGCATGGCAACGCTACACCCCCGAAAACAGATCATTGAAGTCTTAAAAGAGGCCGAAACCGGGGCCAAAACTGCGGAGATTTTCCGCAAACACGGCGTTTCATATGAATACTCAATCTGAGAAACCTTACGTTGATTTTTATAAGAAATACAAAATTTCGCCTGTTGCGCAGGATATTTCTGATGTAAGGAAACATTTTGAAAGAAGAGAGTTTTTATACAGACGTTTGGGTATTGTGGGTTCGTTCATTAAGGATCGATCGATCATAGAATTTGGGCCAGGCAGCGGTCACAACGCCCTTTATACATATAGCTTACAGCCTTCGCAATACGTCCTTGTTGACGGAAATCCGAAAGGTTTAAAAGATTGTGAGGACCTTTTCGGGAAGTATTTTCCGGACCAGAAATACCATGAACTGGTGGCGAGCTTAATTGAAGAATATAAAAATGACCAATTATTTGATCTGGTATTATGCGAAGGATTATTGGCGGGCCAAAAAGATCCACAGCAAAGTTTAAGGTCCGTTGCCAAGTTCACCAAACCCGGGGGAGTTTGCATCATTACGACCCATGATTGTGTCGGCTTTCTCACAGACCTGCTGCGCGGTTTGATCGGCGGGATCGTTATGAAAGAAGAGATGTCTTTTGAGGAAAAGGCCGGGATATTATCGGCGACTTTTGAAGGACACTTTGCCCATTTGAAGGGAATGAGCCGGTCATCCAAAGATTGGGTGGTGGACAGCATTATGAATAAAGCACTTTGGGGGAATAAAGAAACGGACATGCTCTCCATAGAACGTGCGATCAGGACGCTGGACGCCTCATTTGATGTGTACGGGGTATCTCCCTATTTTTTTGTTGACTGGCGCTGGTATAAAGATGTTTATGGGGAAAAAAGGGATCTTAATAAAGTGGCCATCGATTGTTATCGCAAGAACCTGCACAATTTACTGGATTGCCGCGACCAGTGGGGGCCGCGGCCTGCCGAAGAGAACACGGATCTTTTAAATGTCTGTCTGGAAATACGGCGTTTGATCGCATGTTTTGCCCATGAAAAAAACAGATCGCATATTGAGGGCATTTCTCAAAATGTCCATGCGCTGGAGGCGATGGTCAGGAGGTTTTCCAAGGTCACGGCGGACGCCTTGTCTGATTTTAATTCCGCGCTCAAAAAGTATCCTTCCATAACCCCGAAAACCGATTGGAAAAGTTTTTCTTCCTGGTGGGGGAGAGGATCGCAATATTTGAGTTTTATCCGTAATAAAAACGAATAGATATGGTCCCCAAAACAGCCATCATCGGAGCATCAGGATTTATCGGAAAGGCCCTTTTATCTCTCCATCGCGAGACGCATCCGGACTGTGTCGGAACGGCTTTGAACCGATTGAAGGGAGATTTGAAACATCTGGACCTGCTTTCCTGCGACATTGCTTCCTTAAAACTTGCTGAGTCCGGGCATCAGGATGCGATCATTACGGCAGGGATAGCACGGATCCATGTCCCCCAGAAAGAAAAAGAATATACAAAAAAAGTCACCCAAGGGACGTTAAAGATCATTCAACAGCTTGTGGATGAAGGGATCAAGCCCATATACATTTCCAGTGAATGTGTTTTTGATGGACGCACGGGAAACTACGACGATGACGCGCCGGTGAACCCGATCAACGGATATGGACAACAGAAGGCGGAAATAGAACAAGGCATCCGGGAAATTTCTAAAGGCAGGTATCTGATCGCCCGGTTCAGCAAGGTTTTTACCATTGAAAAGAAAGATGGATCTATTTTTGATGAAATGGCGGCCGCGTTGACATCAGGCGGCACAATACGCGCGGCATACGATCAAATTTTTTCACCGACGCTTTTGTCTGATGCCATCAACGCCCTGAAAATATTACAAACGAAGAACGCGACAGGGATTTTTAACATCAGCACGACCGAAGTGTGGTCACGGTATGATCTAGCTTTAATAATGGCCGATCATTTAGGGGTCGGCCATGAAAAAGTTGAGAAAATATCCCTGGATGATCTTAAGGAGGTCATCAATAATGAAGTTTTTAATCGTCCCAAGAATACGAGTATGAATGTCATGAAATTGATCAGGGAAACAAAGAGCACGTTTACGCCGATCTCCCAATGCATGGAGATCATAGCGAAAAATTGGACAACCCCATGTTGATCTCTTTCCTTCGGCGTCAGATGCTCCACATGAAAGAGGGGGGCATGCGCGTTTTTGGTCAAAAGGTAAGAAATTTATTTAAGTTCTTATATATGAGCCTCTTGGCCCCGGCGGCTGTTTGCCTAAAAATTGATTGGCCTGAGGCCTATTATTTTGTTTTGCTTCGTATGTATAAGCAACATAAAGACATTTGTTTAAATCCTGCCTGTGACAGCAATTTAAGCAAGCGTATTAAATTAAAAAGAAAGATCGTTTATTGTATTAAAAAATACATCGCGCATGAACCGAGTTTGACTGATCTTTCCGTTTTTATATCAGCGAGCACCCTCCTGATCAATTTTTGTTATACCGGTCAAGAATTCGTAAGATCCATGGGTATTTTACGGAATACTGAAAAAATGAGACGCCGGATATTGAAAGATCACCAATTGGATGAGCTTGGTTTTGAATTTATTCCCAGGGCTTTTGCCACAGGGAGCATCGGCGCCTGGGAGATCCTCGGGGTCCATATAAAAATGGGGATCCTTGGATTGAAGACCCCTAAAAAATTGGTGTTATTGCTTGATCCTGAAAGTCGTGTTAATAATCCCTGTTATTTAAAATACTGGCGCCAGTATATCACTGTTATCTCTGATCCATTATTGATTCAGGCGCTTTCTCCTTTGGAAAAATGCATGACCGTTCCGATCAATTATTATATGTCGTTCCAAGGAAGGGTCATGTTGAGCCCGCAAGCCCTTGGATTCGTGCGAAAACAATGGAATGAAGAAAAGCGTCCGGCTCTTCTCAAGCTTTCCGATGATGATTTTGTGAAAGGATGGAAGCGCTTAAGCTCTTTAGGCGTCCCGAACCACGCATGGTTTGTCTGTCTTCATGTGAGAGAATCAGGATGGAATGACAATAGCCACGCGGGGAACTTTCGCAATGCGGATATTAAGACCTATGTGCCGGCCATAAAGGCCATTGTTGATGCCGGGGGGTGGGTGGTCCGTATGGGAGACCTCGGAATGACCCCATTGCCGCCGATGGACCATGTGATCGATTATGCCCATAGTGATGCGAAAAGCGATTGGATGGACATTTTCTTGTGTTCGCAATGCCGTTTCCTTGTAGGAACATCTTCGGGAGTGCATACAATATCTTTAGTTTTCGGCGTACCTGTTGTCATGACAAACTGTTTGCCGGCCGCGGCGATGTACCAGTTCACTGTGAATGACCTGTTTATCCCAAGGCTTTGTCTGTCTAAAGATGACGATCATTATCTAAGTTTCCGTGAATTGATGTGTCCTCCTGTCAGCATGGGTGCCGAGCAGTATGTTTATGACAGGCTTAATCTTAAAGTCATGGAAAATACACCGGAAGAGATCAAGGATATCGTGATGGAAATGTTGATGAGGGAAAGCGGCACTATTCAATATAGTCAAGAAGATGGATCTCTGCAGGAGCAGTTCAGGTCTTTGTCAGCCCGTTGCGGTGCATTATACGGAGATGACGATATTGTTGTCCATGCCAGGATGGGGCGGGATTTTTTGCGAAAATATGCCGGGCTTTTACCCGTTGGTATGATGGAAGAATGCCGGAATAAAGGATAAGATATTCAAGAGGGATCGATGAAAAATTTAAGGAAGATCTGGTTTTTATTGACGCTGGATAACCCCAGGAAGCTGTATATCACGGTGATCGCGATCGTCGTCATGTCATTATTCGATATGATGGGGGTTGCGTCCATATTCCCGTTTTTGAGCGTCATGTCAGACCCCGAGATCATTCACAAGAGCCATAAGATCGCATGGGCATACGATCGGTTCGGGTTTACAAGTATAAACTCCTTCCTCATCGCCTTGGGCACGGCCTCTTTTGTCATCCTGATCGTCAGCAATGTCCTGCGCGCGGTCACCATGAAGTCCCTGATCCGGTTCACCTGGATGAAGCATCAAAGCATTGCCAAACGATTATTGGCCCAATACCTGTATGAGCCGTATGCTTTTTTTCTCAATCGCAACAGCTCTGAACTGACCGCTTATCTGATGTCGGAGGTGGCCCGTGTCGTCACCGGAACGCTGATCCCCTGCATGCAGATATTCGCGAGGTTTTTGCTGATCATCTTTATCCTTGGGCTTTTGTTCCTGGTGAACCCCCTGGTGGTCTTGCTGGTCCTGGGGGTGATCGGAGGGGGTTATGCCGCGATCTATTTGTTCTTCCGCAACCGCATCGCCCGTACCGGAGAGGATTTTCAAAAACACAGCAAGATCATGTATAAGACCCTCAACGAGGCCTTTGGAGGGATCAAGGACGTTAAGCTCATGGGCAAGGAACATATCTTTATTGAGCAATATGCCACCCAAGCCAAACAGATCATCCATTGCTATTGTTCACAATTTTTGATCGCCCAGCTGCCCCGTTATGCCTTTGAGGCGGCCGCGTTCGGCGGGATCCTGATCATCATGATGTACATGGTCATCGTCACAAAAGATTATCAGCAGATCGTTCCGCTGGTCGGCTTGTATGCGCTGGCGGCTTATCGGCTGATGCCCGCTTTACAGCAGATCTTTCAGGACATCACCTCCGTGCGCTTTAGCCGTTCAGCCCTGAATGTGGTTTATAACGATTTTACGCAATGCGCGTATAAGGACCGCGAGCCGATCACCCCCGGAACAGAGCGGCCCTTGCCGTTCTCCAAAAGCATTGAATTTCGCAAGCTGACGTTCCAATATTTTAAAGCGTCCAAGCCCGTTATTGAGGATTTTGATCTCCTGATCAATGCCAATACGACGATCGGGCTGGTCGGCAGTACCGGGGCCGGCAAAACGACGATCATTGATATTCTGCTTGGCCTCCTGGTCCCCCAGAAAGGGGACATTCTCGTCGATGGCGAAAAAGTGGATGAGAAAAATATCCGCGGCTGGCAGAAAAATCTGGGCTATGTTCCCCAGCACATTTATCTGTGCGACGACACGGTCACGCGCAATATCGCCTTTGGCGTGCCGGACCATGAGATCGATGCGCAGGCGGTCCGGCGCGCGGCCTTGCTTGCCAATATCCATGATTTTGTTGAAAAGGAATTGCCTGATGGATATGAAACGGAAGTGGGCGAACGCGGGATCCGTTTGAGCGGCGGACAAAGGCAGCGCATCGGGATCGCCCGGGCCCTGTATCACAACCCTCCGGTCATCGTGTTTGATGAGGCAACGAGCGCCCTGGACGGCATCACGGAAGAGGTCATTTTGGAGGCGATCCATCATCTGGCGCATAGGAAGACCATCGTGATCATCGCGCACCGGCTGGGCACGGTGAAGGAATGCGATTGTATTTACCTTCTGGAACAGGGCCGGATCGTGAACCAGGGCACTTACCAGGAACTGCTGGCGAATGACCAGCGGTTCCGCAAGATGGCCAAGGTGGCCTGAAAAAGGGGACTATGAAAAAAAACATATTAAAAACGAAATTGGCCAAACATCAACAAACTCTTGGGTGTTGGGTCACGCTGGCGCATCCCTTGATCCCTGATATCCTGGCGCCGGCAGGTTTTGACTGGCTTGCGGTGGACATGGAGCATAGTTCCATCGGCCTGGGAGAGCTTTTGCCCCTTATCATTTCCATTGAACATAGCGGGATGGTGCCCTTGGTGCGTGTAGGAGAGAACGATCCTAATCTTATTAAGCGTGTCATGGATGCGGGGGCTTACGGCGTGATCGTCCCTAATGTGAATACGGCCCGTGAAGCACAGGCGGCGGTGAACGCGGTGAAATATCCTCCGCAGGGGACTCGCGGAGTAGGGCTTTATCGGGCCCAAGGGTATGGCCGGCAATTTGAGGCCTATAAGAAGTGGGTGGCCCAAGAGAGCGTGGTCATTATCCAAATTGAACATATTGATGCGGTCAATCATATTGAGGCCATTTTTTCTGTTGGGGGCATTGATGCGTTTCTCGTCGGTCCCTATGATCTTTCCGGGTCCATGGGCATGCCCGGGGCATTGACCCATCCTAAGGTTGAGGCCGCGATCAAAAAGGTTTTGGCGGCGGCGAAGAAATATAAGATCCCTGCCGGGTACCATTCCGTTTCAGCGGACCCAAAGATGGTCCTTAAACGCGCGAAGCAGGGATTTAAGTTTTTGGGTTTCAGCCTGGACTCCATATTTCTTGGCACGGCGGCGGCCGATGCCATGGCTGTCGTCAAGAAAGGCATGAGAAAGTGAAGATCACCATCAACACTTCTTCTTTCGCGCAGGGTGATATTCAGCCGCTGGAAAGATTGCGCGCCAAGGGCATTGTGCCTGTTATGAATCCGCATAAGAAAACGATGACCGCCAAGCAGGTCATTGAGTTTTGCGCGGATGCCGATGGGATGATCGCGGGGACAGAGCCGTTGACCACGGAAGTTCTGGCGCAATTACCATTGTTGAAGGTCATTTCCCGTTGCGGGACAGGGCTGGATCATATTGATCTGAAGGCGGCCCAGGCCCGGGGGATTAAGATTTTTAATACTCCTACAGCTGTGATACAGCCGGTTGCGGAACTGGCTGTAGGCCTGATGCTTTCTCTTTTGCGTCAGACCAATGCCATGGACCGCAACCTTCATGCCGGTATGTGGGACAAGAAGATGGGGCATCTGCTGAATGGTAAGACGGTGGGGATCGTGGGGTTCGGGCGTATCGGGCAGAAGATCGCGGAGCTTCTGTTACCATTCGGCGTAGAAATTCTTTATACAGATCTCCGGGAAATAAAAATTTCTTTGAAGAGCATGCGGGTCAATTTAGATGAGCTTCTGAAACGTTCGGACATTGTCAGCCTGCATCTTTCCATGGAAGAGGGGAGATCTGTCATGAACGCGCCTCAGTTTTCTCTAATGAAAAAAGGCGCGTGGTTCTTGAATCTTTCCCGCGGAGAGGCCGTTGATGAGAACGCGCTTTATACTGTTTTAGAAAATGGGCATTTGGCAGGCGCGGCCCTGGATGTTTTTGGTCAAGAGCCCTATCAAGGGCCTCTTCAAACATTGGACAATGTTATTTTAACCCCGCATATCGGTTCCTATGCGCAGGAGGCGCGCGTTCTCATGGAGCAAGAGGCGGTTGAGAATCTTTTAAAAGGGCTGAATATCATTTGAGGGGAATCATATGAAAGCGATTGTTTTTGGAGGCGCAGGATTCTTGGGAAGTCATGTGGCGGACGCGTTGACGGATGCCGGATACGCGGTCACTATTTTTGACCGTAATCATTCGCCGTATGCGCGTTCTGATCAGAAAATGGTCGTTGGTGACATCCTGGACCGCCAGGCCGTGAATGACGTGGTCCGCGGCGCGGATGTTGTTTATAATTTTGCCGGGATCGCGGAGATCGATGAGGCGGCCCAGCATCCTTTTGACGCCGTGCAGGACAATATTGTTGGGAATACAACAGTGCTTGAGGCCTGTCACGGAGCAAAGGTCAAACGTTTTGTTTTCGCGAGTTCTCTTTACGTGTACGGCAAAAGCGGTTCTTTTTACCGCAGCACCAAACTTGCCTGTGAACTTCTGATCGAGAATTATCATGAGGTCTACGGGCTTTCGTATACGATCTTGCGCTATGGTTCGTTGTACGGCCCGCGTGCGGGGGACACGAACGCGATCCACCGTTTTGTCAAACAGGCGCTGACAGAGGGGAAGATCGTCCGTCATGGCGATGGCGATGAGTTGCGCGAATATATCCATGTTTTAGATGCCGCAAAGGGGAGTGTGGCCATTTTGGCGGATGAATTCAAGGACCAGAATGTGATCTTGACCGGCCAGCAGCAGATGCGGATGCGCGATTTTCTCACGATGATCCGTGAGATCATGGACAATAAAGTGGCGGTTGAATATGTTCCGGCCACAGAGTCCTATCATTATGAAATTACGCCATATACCTTCATGCCCAAGATGGGCAAACGCCTTGTGCAACCTACGTATTTTGATCTCGGACAGGGGATTTTGGATGTTATTCACAGCATGTCCAGGGAGTTGAATTCACCTGTTTAAGTAGATGTTGAAAGGTTTAAGGATGATCAAGGCCTTGATTTTTGATTTTGACGGGGTAATTCTTGAATCGGTGGATGTGAAGGGCTGGGCATTCCAAAAGATCTTTGAGGGCTATCCCCAGCGGCAAGAGCAGATCTTAGCCTACCATTATGAGCATGGGGGATTACCACGGGCGAATAAGATCCGGCATATTTTGAAGGAAATTTTAAAACTTTCTTATGATGACGCGATCGTCGCGCAATATTGCGAACGTTTTGGAGAGCTTGTTTTTAAAAGGGTCGTTGATTCACCCTTTGTCCCCGGCGCCCGCGAGGCATTGGAGGCCTTTCAAGGGCGCTTTTTGACCTTTGTTGTCTCCGGAACACCTCATGAAGAGATGAACCGCGTTGTGGATGCCAGGGGTTTGCGTTCCTGTTTTTCCGCTGTTTATGGTTCGCCGGTGATGAAGGATGAACGGACAGGAATGATCTTGGCCGAACACGGCCTTGCCCCGCGGGAGGTCCTTTGGATCGGCGATGCGACAAGCGACCTGCGGGCCGCGGCAAAATACGGGATCCGTTTTGTCCTGCGTTCCTGGCCGGGCAATGAAGGGATATTTCGTCATGCCAGGGCCGATTTCAGGATGAATGATCTCACAGGCCTGCCGTCTTTGATCCAACAATTGCAGGAGAAAAAATAGTGAATATCGTAGGCGTCATTCCGGCCCGTATGAGCGCGTCGCGGTTCCCGGGAAAACCTCTGGCCAAGATCTGCGGACTGCCCATGATCGAGCATGTTTATAAACGCTGCGCGATGTCCTCCATTTTATCGGACCTTTATGTCGCGACTTGCGATGAAGAAGTTTTCAAGGCAACAGAGGCCTTCGGGGGGCGGGCGGTGATGACCAGCGATTCCCATCAACGGGCCTCTGATCGCGTGGCTGAAGCTGTGGGGAAGATCGAATCTTCCAGCGGGCGGAAAATGGATATTGTGGTGATGATCCAGGGGGATGAACCCATGGTGTTCCCGGAGATGATCGACATGGCTGTTGGTCCGCTCATTAAGGAAAAAGATATTTTTGTGGCCAATCTGACGGCCGCCATCACCTCCAAACAAGAGCACGAAGACCCCAACTGCATTAAGGTCGTCGTTGACCGTCACTTCAATGCCCTTTATTTTTCACGTCAACCGATCCCTTTTTTCAAAGGCCCCGCCGCTCCTCTGACGCTGTATAAACAAGTGTGCATTATCCCGTTTAAACGCGATTTTCTTTTTACATACTCCGCGCTGGAACCAACGCCGCTTGAAAAGGCGGAGTCCGTTGATATGCTGCGCGTCCTGGAGCATGGGTATAAGGTGCGCATGGTGCCTTTTGATCTGCTGACCTTTAGCGTGGACACGCCGGAAGACCTCGTGCGCGTGGAGGCATTGCTGTGTCAGGACCCGTTGAATGCCCAATATAATAAAAAAGGGAAATGATATGCCGGGCAAGCGTTATTTAGTGACAGGGGCAGCGGGATTCATCGGCGCCGCCGTTGCCGGCAAGCTTTTAAATAACGGGCATGAGGTCTGGACGATCGATAATCTGTCCACGGGTTTTGAAGCCAATGTCCCGAAAGGTGTCCGTTTGATCAAGGGGAATTGTCAGGATCCAGAGATCATTGCCCAGCTTGAAGGCACACAGTTTGACGCCATCGTGCATATCGCCGGGCAATCATCGGGCGAGATCAGCTTTGATGATCCCGCCTATGACCTGCGCACGAATACCGAATCAACCCTGCGTTTGATCCAGTTCGGTCTTGGCACCGGCTGTGACCGTTTTGTTTATGCGAGTTCAATGTCCGTGTATGGTCCTGTGCCCGAGACAGCCATTCCGGAAACCCATGAACCCAAGCCGCTTTCTTTTTACGGAGTAGGAAAATTAGCGAGTGAACATTATTTACGGATCTATCAGACCAAGGGCCTGAAATCCACGGCGCTTAGGTATTTTAATGTCTATGGCCCCTGTCAGAATATGCAAAATTTACGGCAAGGCATGGTCAGTATTTTTTTGGCCCAACTGATCAAGCACGACAAGGTGGTTGTCAAAGGCCCCCTGGACCGGTTCCGCGACATGATCTACATTGATGATATTGTCAACAACACGATCAAGGTCATTGATCATCCGGGGACGTTCGCAGGAGTGTTCAATTTCGGTACAGGCGTGAAAACAACGGTGGGAGAGCTTTTGGAATTGATGATGAAACTCGGCAAGATCAAGAAAGAGATCGTCATTGCCGCCGGGACGCCGGGCGATCAAAAAGGGATCTACGCGGATATTTCCCTGGCCCGTGATACATTCGGGTTCAAGTGTGACTGGACCCTGGAGCAGGGGCTGACGAAAATGGTCCACTGGGCTAAAACAGCGCGATGGTAAAGGCGGTTGTTATGAAACCGGAGTGCCGGTTTTGCAAAGCGGGCAGTGCGGCCCAGTCCATTAAGGGAAAGAACGTGTACGGCGGCCGGCCGGACCAGCATTTCTGGCTGTGCGCGGAGTGCGGGATCATTTATCTTGATCCGCCTTTGAATGAGGATGAAGAACTTGATTTTTATAAGAAAGAATTTGAGAAGTTCATGGAGCGCCGCGCGGGGAGCGATATGGACTGGAGCGGTCCGGACCAGCATGTCCGGTCTAATCAACGGGAGGTCAAACGCCGCATGCCGTTCTTGGCCAGGCATCTGAAAGCGGGAGAGCGTGTTTTGGAGATCGGATGTTCATCCGGATTCATGTTGAGCGCCTTGCGGGAGAAGGGTTTGAACGTGACCGGTTTAGACCCCTCCGGGGGGTTTATGGATTATGTGCGGGCCAAAAAGATCCCTGTATTCCAGACCCTGGACGAACTGAAAGCGGCCGGCGCCCGAAATTTTGACGCGATCATTCATTATTATGTTTTTGAACACATCCGTCATCCCCTTGATTTTATCAAGCAATACATGGAACTTCTTAAAGACGGGGGCCTCATGATCTTTGAAGTGCCTTGCGCCACCGACCCTCTTGTTGAGCTTTATAAGGTCCCGGCATTTGATGAGTTTTACTGGTCGGTCGCGCATCACTGGTATTTTACCCGCGATAGTTTGGGGAAGGTCCTTAAAAAGGCGGGGGTTGCTTTCGAGCTTTACCCGGACCAGCGTTATGATATTTCCAATCATATGACGTGGATGCTCGACGGCAAACCCGGCGGCTTGGCCCGCTGGAGCGCCGCTTTTGGAGAGGCGCTGGACCAACAGTACAAAGAACGCCTGAAAGAATTGTGGCTTTGCGACACCATTATTGCCGTTTTGAAAAAGACATAGAGATATGAAACTTCTGGCGATCATAGCGGAAAAGATGTATCTTCTCGCCCCCTTACGTCCGTTTGCCTTGCGTCTTTTAAAGAAGTCGCGGAAAAATGAGCTGGATAATGACCGCCTGCGTTCTATTTTTAAGAAGTATCATGGCGTTGAGATCGGCGCCTATAGTTATGGAGGGTGTTTTGACCCCAACAAGGTCCCGTCAGGGACAAAGATCGGCCGGTTTTGTTCATTTGCGGATGAAGTGATGATCATCCCGACGGACCATTTGGTTTCAGCGGTCTCAACGCATCCGTTTTTGTTTAAACCGCATCTTGGGTTCATTGAAAAAGACCCGCGTCCTGCGCATGATTTAGAGATCGGCAACGATGTTTGGGTGGGGTATCGGGCTGTGATCCTCCCCGGGGTCAGAAGGATCGGCGACGGGGCCATCCTGGCCGCCGGCTGTGTGGTGACAAAGGATGTGCCTGCCTATGCGGTCATGGCCGGTGTTCCGGCCAGGGTCATTAAATACCGTTTTAACGAAACGATCGTGAAACGGTTATTGGAGGTCCGTTGGTGGAATTGGCCGGCGGAAAAGATCTTTTCCAAGGCCAGGGTTTTTTTGGATCCGGATGAATTTATGAGACGGGAGGGAATGGATGAGTTTAAAAAGAAAGGCCTTTGATTGGCTTTCCTCTTTGGCTGTTCGCCGGGCCGTGAGGCAAGATCCTTCTTTGCGGCAGATGTGGGACCTTTCCAACAGGGTTTTGCCTGAGCTTGGAGATCATTACGCCACGGTCCACATCAAGGAGGAAGAAACCCTGCTTCGTTTGAGATTGCTTGTCTGCGCCCAGGCCTTGTTTGTCAAGAAAGTGATTGCCCGTTTGAAGGGCCAGGGCCAGCGGGTCAGCTCCTGGGTTGATGTGGGCGATTCCGACGGCGCGGCGCGGCTTTTGTTCCTTGCCGGCGTTGATCCGGGGGATGCGATCAAAACCTTGGGGGTCAATCTTGAGAAAGAGGCCATTGCCCTGATCAGAAGCAAGGGGCTTGAGGCCGAGCATATGAACGCGATGGATCTGCACAAAAAAGGGATCGGATGCGATCTGGTTTCGGTTTTTGAGACCCTGGAACATATGCCTGATCCGATCGGTTTTTTGGAAAACATGCAGGAGGTGGTCGGCGAACGGCTGTTGATCTCTGTGCCGCTGATCGTCAGAAGCAGGGTCGGCCTGCGGTATTTGACCAAGAAATGGGAGCCCTCCAAGAAACCGGGGTATAGCAACAATCATATGTTTGAACTCTCTCCGGCGGATTGGCAAAAATTGTTCCAACACTCCGGCTGGGCCATCGACGAGGAGTGGAAGGTCCGTCAATATCCCCGCTCGGGGTTATTGAAGAATGTGATGCAGGCGGCCTGGCGCAAGATCGCTTTTGAGGGCTACTGGTTCGTTTCTTTAAAGAAGGACAAGACGTTTTCCAACCAATTTATTAAAGGTTAAGATCTTGGCCGGCTGTAAAATCCATATTCTTTCAGGCCTTACTCATCGCAATGTCCCACTCAATTCGAATGGGATATTTTTCTTTTGCTCCCGCAAGCTTTCCCGCGCCGAGATCCGGGTCATCCGCTCCACAGGCCTCAAGAGGTATTATTTAAAGCCCTTATCAGCAGGGCAAGAACAAAAGTTTTTTTCCGCTTTCGGGGAGTTATGGGAGAAGGTGGTCAAGGGCAAGGGCGCCGATGACCCCTTTTGGCGTAATGGTGTTTCTTCCAAGATGCAGGAATGGGAAAATTCAGCCGGGTATTTAGCCGTCACTCTTTTCGCCTTATCGCAAGACCCCCTGCTTGCGAAAACGGAATTGATCGTTTTACCCGACAGCGTTGAGGAAGCTTCGGTATGGCGCGCCTGGGGCTTGGCGCATGACTGGACCGTTGTTTCGTATACATTCGGTTTATGGCAGGGGATCAGGCAGGAGTTGGAGAATGGGATGAGGGCTTTACGTCTGGCCGGCCTTTTTCTTAGGAAGAAATGGCGCGCGCGGCCGCGGACTTTTCAAATAAGGCCGGGGGCTTTTTTAGTCGTGACATTGTTTTACCGTCGGGTTTTTGATCGTCAAGAATATGAAGACCTGTTCTTTGGAGATCTGCGCAAAGAGAATGCCCGTTCGGAACGGGACATCTTTTATTTAGGGGACGCGATCGACGGACTTGAAAGCGGTGACCAAAAGCGAATGGGAAAAGAGAGCTGGCCGGTCAGTATTTACAGCCTGTTGTCCTGGCCCGATATGTTCGCGGGGTTGTCATCCGTGCTCATGGGGAGACCGCGTTTTGTCGGTTGTTCTTTTGCGGGCGTGGACTTTTCCGCTGTCCTGACGTGGCACGCGCGCCGGTCCCGCTATGATCATAACTTGACCGCCGAGTTTTTTTATCGCGCTGTGCGTCGGGCGTGTCAGAGATGCCGTTTTGATAAAATGCTTTTCGCCTTTGAGGGAAACGCGTATGAGCGCGCGGTGATACAGGCTTTCCGCCGGATGGGACACGGCGTGATCGACGCCTACAGCCACGCGGTGATCTATCCTTTAAATCTTAAATTATATCTTTCGGTCTCCGAGATCGCCCGGGCCCCGCAACCGGATCGTTACCTGGTCTGCGGCAGTTGGGTTCGGGACGCGTTCATGCGCGTCAGGCGTGTACAGGTGCCTGTGATCAGTGTTTGTTCTTTGAGGGCCATCCCCAGGACCATAGAACGGGCCGTAACTCAAAAGGAAGAAATTTTAGTGGTTTTAGACGGGGTTTGGTCCACGGTCCATCTGGTGAACTGGCTCTATGAGAACCGGAATATTTTTACAAAATATAAGGTCTTCATCAGGCCCCATCCGAATGTGAACGGCCCGCGTCTTTTCAGCCAGTGCCCGCAATATCAAGAAGGGGTATTTGCTATTTCCAACCGGTCCCTTCAAGAGGACCTGCGGCAGGCGGCGTGTGTGCTCTATAGACAATCCTCCGTGGGAGTGACGGCCCTGATGAACGCGGTCCCTGTGATCCATTTGAGAATTGACCTGCCGCTTTCCGGGGATCCATTGGAAGGCCTGGAGGCGGGCAAGCTCTGTGTGGAAGATGCCGAAGGTTTAAGGCAGGCATTGCTTCGCATCCCTGATCTGCAGGCACAGCTCAATGATGATCAGGGGAAGGCCATTGACATCGCGCGTCATTATTTTGACGCCTCTTCTTCAGAGCTGATCCGGCCTTTTTTAGAAATTTTTCCTTTAGCACGTTCTTGATCGAGAGGGGTCCTGATGAGAGGGGTTGGTCATAAAAAGTGGATCGATGTCACGGTGCCTATTTGTCACGGGATGATCTCTTGGCCCAGTGATCCTCCCGTGGAAATTTCGCGGTACAAATGTATCGGCAGGAATGGGCAATTGAACAACGTTGCCTTATTGAAGATGGGGAGCCATACAGGCACGCATATTGATGCTCCCAGGCATTTTTTGAAAGACGGCCTGACCGTAGATGCCATGAGCCCTGAACTTATGGTGGGGCCTGTGAATGTTATTCAGATCAAGGACCCCGTTGCGGTCCGTGCCGCACAACTTAAAGATCAAGGAATAAGACCGGGACAAAGGATCATTTTAAAGACGCGGAATTCTTCCACTCAATGGTGGCATAAAGGATTTAATAAGGATTTTGTATATTTGACATTGGAGGCCGCCGAATTTTTGGCCTCCCGACGGGTCAAATTGGTGGGGATCGATTACCTTTCCGTTGGCGGTTACAAACACGAAGACGGCGGTAAGGTCCATAAGGCCTTGCTGGAGCGTGGGATATGCATTGTGGAAGGCCTGGCTCTTTGTGATGTAAGGCCGGGACTTTATGATATAATGTGCCTTCCGATGAAGATAGGACAGGGGGACGGGGCCCCGGCCCGGGTTTTATTGCGCAAGAAGAGATGAGAAAGAGAACATCCATGCCGGATAAAAAATTCAGTTATGAAGAGCCCCAGGAGGCCTTGAGTTCAAGAATATCCGCTCATCTGCGATATAGCGATTTTAACCTGCATGACTGGATCAGAAACAGATTTGTCATTGCTCGCGGCAGTAAAGTCCTTGATCTGGGGTGCGGTAACGGGAATTTTACAAAGTTGTTTTGGGAATGCGTGCGGCCCAATGGGGCGGTGATCGGCTTGGATAAGAACGCGCAAGTCATCACGGATGCCAAAAAACAGAATAAGGGACTTCCGCCGTCGCTGGTCAAATATTTTGTGCAGGATTATGACCGTCCTTTCGCGGACCTTGGGATGCGGTTTGATTGGATATTCGCGATCTACTCGTTGTATTATACGGAAGACAGCGCCAGGATCCTGGATATTACAAAAAAAATGCTGTCATCGGGCGGGACGTTCGTGGTCATCGGACCGGCCCCTCAAAATGTCCGCGATCTTACTGATTTCAGCCGGGACCTGACCAAAAAAGATCCTGATCAACAGCATTTTGGACGGATCGAACGGATCTCCAAAGAATTCCATCCGTTATTTGATCAAATGTTCGGCAAAGCCAATGTCACCTATGAAGAAATTGACAGTGTCATGACATTCCCTGACGCGCACAGTTTTGCGGAATATTACTGGTCAACGCTGTTATGGCGTGAAAGCATCCAGGGTCTTTCCGCGGACAAGATCGGGTCCCTGAAAGCGGAAACATTAAAACGGGCCTCAGCGCTCCCGGCCCTTCAGATCAAAAAACAGATGTCCTGTCTTGTCGGCAAGGTCAATTAGGGGGGGTTATGGATCTCAATTCAAAAACACGGTTGTTGATCATTGCCGCCCATCCTGATGATGAGTTATTAGGATGCGGGGGGACCATTGTCAAAGCCCTCAAATATAAAGCCAAGGTGGAAGTGGTCTTCTTGGGCGAAGGGATCTCGGCCCGTTTTCCCGTCGGCCGGTATGATTCTCCCGAATTTAAGAAATTCACTCAACAGAGAAGAAAAGAAGCGCAACAGGCGCTGAAGATCTTGGGTGTCAAAAATGTTCATTTCGGCACAAGGCTGTGCGTCCAGTTCGATACATACCCCATGATCTCCATTGTCAAAGAGATCGAAGAGAGGATGAAGGCCTTTCGTCCCACCATGCTGTTGACCCACAATCCTTCAGAAGTGAACATTGACCATCGTATCACTTATGAAGCCGTTGAAGCGGCCTGCCGTCCGACCAATCCGTGGGTCCCCAGGGCCATTTACACCTTTGAGGTCATCTGCAGCGGCAATTGGAAATTTGATCCATTTTTCAAACCGAATGTTTTCGTTGATATAGAAAAATATTGGCCCAAAAAGGCCATGGCGTGGCGTTGTTATAAGGGGGAGCAGAGGCCTTTTCCGCATTTCCGTTCTGAAAAAGGGCTGGAAACGCTCGCCATTTTTCGGGGATTGACGGTGGGCATCAGCAAAGCCGAAGCGTTCCGCCTGGTCCGCCGGATCGTTTAGAATGACCTATAGCATCATCCTTCCGACATTGAATCGCGCAAAGCTGGTCAGGAATTCACTGGCCTGTTTTGAGAAACAGACGGTCTTGCCCTATGAAGTCATCGTTGTGGATCAGAGCGATGATCAGGGCACCCGTGATATTTTTTCGGCATGGAACCCGCCGGGGATCAGGAAGAAATACATCCACCGGGAGGTCAAATCACTGATCCTGGCGCGGCATGCCGGTTTAGACGCCACAGATGAGACCGATCTGGTGACATTTTTTGATGATGACATCACGCTGGACCCTTTGTTTTGTGAGGAGATCATCAAGGTATTTATCAGCGATCAAGCGCACCGGTATGCCGGCGGCATGGGCACTGTTGCGGGTTGGAAATACCGGTTCAAACCATTTCAGGCCTTTTTTTTAATGCCGCATGAGGGCAGCGGCCGTTTTCTTGCCAGCGGGGCCCAAACGTTCCCTCACTGGAAGAAAGAATTTTCTGAAACGGAATTCCTGTCCGGCGGGTGCACATTCTGGCGACGGAAGATCATTCAGAAATATCGTTTTGATGAACGGTTAAGCGGTTACGGCCATGCGGATGATGTGGATGTTTCGTATAGGGTCTCGCGGGACCATAAACTTTTTTTTCAACCCAAGTCGGTGTGTTATCAGATCAAAGATCCTGCGGGAAAAGATCCCGGCCGACAATATCGGCGGGTATGGATACAAAATATGTATTATTTAGTGCAGAAAAACAAATTGTCCATGGCCGCGTATGCCTGGTGCGTTGTGGGGCACATGTTGCGCGATCTGATATGCCTGGATCTCCAGAGATTTCTCGGATGCACCGAAGGCGTATGGAATATCATCCGTGATCGCGTGGATACGGTCCAGGGATACGATGATTTTAAACACAGGACAGAGGCATTATGAAGACCGGCAGGACTAAATATTTGATCACAGGCGCGGCCGGTTTTATCGGGAGCAATTTCGTCCATTATTTATACCAGCAGCATAAGGATATTGAGGTGGTTGTGCTGGATAAAATGGCTTACTCGGGCAGTCCGCAAAGCATCAAAGAGCTTAAGGCCTATCCCGGATTTCATTTCATTCAGGGTGATATTTGCGATCCCGCGGCAGTCAAGAAAGCCATGGCAGGAGCGCGGGTGGTGGTCAATTTCGCGGCTGAAGTGGCGGTGGACCGGTCCATCCTTGACCCGGATTCATTTCTTAAAACGGACATCATGGGGACCTATACCCTCCTGCAGGAGGCCCGCCGGCAAAAGCAGCTGCAAAGGTTCGTCCAGATATCCACCGACGAGGTCTATGGCCAGATCCTGGAGGGCAGTTTTACGGAAAGCTCCGAATTGAAACCCCGCAACCCTTATGCCGCTTCCAAACTGGGAGCGGACCGTCTGGCATATAGTTTCTTTGTGACCTACGGTCTTCCGGTGCTTGTGACCAGATCGTCCAATAATTACGGACCGCGGGCCTATTTGGAAAAAGTGGTCCCGCTATTCATCACCAATCTGATCGACGGACAGCAGGTGCCTGTGTATGGCGAAGGCAAACAGATCCGGGACTGGTTGTTCGTGGAAGACCATTGCAGTGCCATTGATCTGCTCATTGAGCGCGGCATTAATGGTGAAACTTATAATATCGCGGGCGAACAAGAACTGACGAACATGGAATTGACGGGCCTTATCTTGAAATTCATGGGCAAGGACAAGTCATCGGTCAAATTTGTCCAGGACCGTCCCGGGCACGATTTCAGGTATAGTCTGGATTGTTCCAAGATGAAACAATTGGGCTGGCGCCAGCGGCACGGCATCAAAGAGGGGCTTCAAAAGACCATCGCGTGGTATCAGGACAATCCCGGCTGGTGGCGTCCGGTCAAGGAGCAGATGGACGCCCGTTATCCGGCCGGTTATTGGGGGGAGAAAAAATGAGAGGTGTTCTGCTTGCCGGAGGCACCGGCGCAAGGCTGCGTCCGCTGACCAATGTGACCAACAAGCATTTGCTGCCCGTGTATAAGAAGCCGATGATCTTTTATCCGCTGCAGACATTGATCGATGCCGGCATCAAGGATATTTTGATCGTCACCGGAGGAGAGCATGTCGGGGATTTCTTCAGGCTGTTGGGGTCCGGAAAGAATTGGGGCGCGCGCTTCAGCTATGAGATCCAGGAAGGCAATGCCGGGACCGGGGCCGCTTTATTACTGGCGGAAGATTTTGTGCGTGATGAAGAATTCATGGTGATCCTGGGTGACAATGTGGTCACCGAAGATGTGTCGCGGTTCGTGAAAAGTTTTAAGAAAGAAAAAGAGCGGTTCAAGGCCAAAATTTTGATCGCCAAGGTCCCGGACCCGCAAAATTACGGGGTGGTGACCTTTAAGGGTAAAAAGATCTCCGGCATCATTGAGAAACCCAAGGACCCCCGTTCCCCATACGTCAATACCGGTTTATGGATGTTTTTGCCCGACGTATTCGGACACCTGAAACAGCTTAAGAAAAGCCCCCGGGGAGAGTATGAGATCACCGATGTTCTGGCTTATTATGTCAAGCAGGGGCTGTTGACGTACTCCGTTTTAAGGTCCGCGTGGACCGATGCCGGTTCGTTTGATTCTTTGTATAGAGCAACGGTCCTGATGAGGCGGCTGGAATCAAGATGAATATCCTGGTGACAGGGGCCGGCGGCTTTGTCGGCAAAAGCTTGTGTCCGCGCCTGGTCCAACGCGGGCATAACGTGTCCGGCCTTGCCCACGACATCACCACACCTTTTCCTTCACCTCTTCGTTTTGATCTGGTCGTTCATTTGGCCGCGCATAATGTGACTCACGTCGGGGACCAGGACAACGGTCTTTACGCGCGCGTCAATGTCCAGGGCACAAAGAACGTGCTGGAGGCCGTTGACGCCGGGCATTTTATATTTTTGTCCACGGCGAAGGTCTATAAGAACGAAGGCCTGCCTGCCGGCCAGGCAGGCCTGCCGTTGACCGAAGATTCTCCCCTGGGTCCCGTGGGCGCTTATGAAGCAAGCAAGTTGAAAGCGGAAGAGGCCTGCCGTTCATTTTTTAAAGGCAAACGTCTGGTCATTTTAAGGCCGGTCAATATCATGGGCGAAGGCCAGGCGCCCAAAGCCCTGCTTCCTATTTTCTTTCAGAAGGCCAGACAGCATCAGCCCTTAGAGATCATGGGTTCAGCCCGCACGCCTGTTCAGTTCGTCTATGTGGACGATGTGGCGGATGCTGTTGAAGCTGTGATAGATCATCAGGAAGTTGACGGCATTTTCAATATTGCCTGTGATCAGATCGTGACCATTGAAGAATTGGCCCGCAAGGTCATTGCGTTGACCTGTTCGTCTTCACCGTTAAATATGCCCGGCGGCAGGGAGGATGTCCCCTGCTCGAGGGTCATTTGCGATAAGGCCCTGCGGCAATTGGGGTGGAAGGCCAAAACCGGTTTGGAAGAAATCCTGCAGAGATACCAGGAAAATGCCGCCTAAGAAGATCAAAATATTGGTTTGCGGTGTTTTGCCGCCGCCGAATTTCGGACATAGCATGATTTATAAGATGCTGATGGCGTCCTCGTTTGCCAACGCGTTTGAGACCAAATTCCTGAACATGCGGTTTTGGACCTACGGCACTGATCAAAAGGTGACGGCGGGAAAGCTTTTTAAGATGGTCAAATATTATGCGGTGTTCGTTTGGACCCTGCTTTTTTGGCGGCCTGAATATGTCCTTTATAACAGCAGTTTCTATCGGATGCCGTTTTTGAAGGACCTTTTATTCTGTTGGACAGGGATCATTTTAGGAAGCAAGTTCATATTTCATGATCTGGGACAGTATGTGAGGGAACTGGACGGGTCCTTGGAGGGGCTCAAGAAGTCGGCCCTGCGCTGGATGCTTAAGAACATGGGCGGGAGCATCATCATGGGCGAGAAAGTGCGTCAGGATTACGACGGCCTGGCAGATCCAGCGAAACTTTTTGTCGTCCCCGGCGCGGCAGAGGACTCCAAAGAGACCGTGATCGATGCCCCCAAAATTTCAGGGCGGATCAACGTTTTGTATTTTTCCCATATGAGCCGTTTAAAAGGCGTGTACACGGCTTTTGAGGCGGTGTCCCGCGTCCTTCAAGAACGCGCGGATATTATGGCGACCTTTGGCGGGCCGATGGAGGACCAGGAAGTCAAAAGCCGCCTGGAAGAATTACAAAAGGGTTATCCCCAAAGGGTCCATTATCTGGGATATGTAGAGGATGCGGTTGAACGGACAAGAATTTTCAGGCAGGCGGACATTTTTATTTTTCCGACCCTCAGGGACGTATTCGGACTTGTTCTTTTGCATGCGATGGCCGAGGGATTACCGGTGGTGGCCTCGCGAGAAGGCTCGATCCCTGAAATTGTACCGGAGGACACGAACGCCCTGCTCGTTGATAAAGGGGATGCAAAGGCCCTGGCTGACAAGATACTTCTTTTGGCGGACGATCGTCATTTGCGCGAGGAGATGGGCCAGGCCAACCGCCGCAGGTATTTAGACCACTATTCGCCGCAGGTGTACGGCCGCAAAATGGTTGAAGTTTTTGAACAGATCCACGGTATTATTCGTTAGACAACTAAAAGCATGAACGCTATACTATTTGCGATTTATGGACGATCCGACGTGTATTTTAGGCAAATGTTGACCAGGATGAAATGATGGAACGTATCGCCTTATTTTTGATCGGCTTGTATTCGCTGGGCAGCGCCAGGTGGGGGTCCAATTTTTCCGAATACCACCTGTCGCTTCCTTCCCTGGATTTTCCTGTATTTATCAGCGAGATCCTGCTCGCCGTTTGTCTGCTGCTGTGGGCGGTCCAATATGAGCGGCAGAAGATGGTCTGGACCAAGGGACATAAACTGTTCGTTATTTATTGGGCTTTTGTGGTGGTCAAGGCCCTGGGAGAGTACGGGGCATGGGGGCCGCTGGCCTTTCGTAACGCGGCGCTTTTTTATTATCCGGCGTTCGCTTTTCTGGGCTATTGTTTTTATAAACGGGAATATTTCAGTCCATGGTCCATTTACGCCGCCTTGGCATTGTGCATTGTCCTTTCGATCCGGCTTTTTGACACCGGTTATTTCGTATACACCCTGTTCGCGCTGGCCGTGGTGCTGCTCTTTCATGTCCGTCCTGTGGTCTTGCGCGCGGTGTTGGCCGTTATTTTGATAGGATCGGCGAACTATGCGGGGATGTTTGTCGGCAGCCGCACGAATTTGATGGGAACGCTGGCGGCTTTGCTTTTTTTGATCGTGGTTTTTGTCCGCTATTTTTTAAAAGGCGGGTCCAGAGTCAAGACAGCGGTTGGCGCTGCCGTTGTCCTTGCCGTGCTGGCCGGGGTGGTCCATTTCGCGGACAGGAATGGCGTCCGGTCCCTTTTAAAAGTACGTAACCTGTATCAGATCTATCTGGACGACAACGCGTATATCGCACAATTGAAGCAGCATTATCAACCGCGGCCGTTGACGGTGGCTTTGTATAACGACAATGCGGCGCTGAAGATACAGCGCACGCCGGCAGCACCGGCCCCGCAACAACAGATGGTGAGTCCGCCGGCTTCCGTTCCTGTTGCGGCTCCTGCCCCACAGAGGCAGACATCTTCGGCATCTACGGAGCCTACGGGGCCTGTTGCCGCGCAACAGATCTACAGGTCCCTGGCGGATGCCCAAGGCAATGCCGTGTTCAGGCTTTTGATATGGCGAGATATGTTCGAAGAGTTAAAAGAGCATCCTCTGCGGGGTGTGGGGTTTGGAAAGCCCCAACGTTCGCCGTCGCTTGAGATCATGAATTGGGGGTTTGGTGACTGGAACCGGGATGGATGGATCACGCCGCACAATGTGTATTTGCACATGATCTACCGTCTGGGCATTGTGGGCGCGCTGGTGATCGTAGTCCTGTTCGGCGTGGTATTTTATCTGACCAAAAACTTTATATTATTGCGGTCCAAGGACGGGATACTTTTGGTCAGCATCTTGATTTACTGGCTGATGGCATGCAATTCCCTTGTGATCCTTGAACTGCCTCATTATGCCATCCCTTTCTGGACGCTGATGGGCCTGACATTGGCGTATTGTAACGAACAACGTAAAAATAAGGCCTTAAGGAACACATGATGACCCTGATCCAGCCATCCCGCGGCTGGCGCCACATTGATTTTCGTGAAATTTGGGCCTACCGCGAGCTTTTATATTTTTTCACCTGGCGGGACCTGAAGATCCGCTATAAACAAACCGTCATCGGTGTTTTATGGGCGGTCCTGCAGCCATTTTTAACGATGGTTGTCTTCTCTGTATTTTTTGGCCACTTTGTTAAAGTCCCGTCGGAAGGGGTCCCGTATCCCATCTTTGTTTATTTGGGGCTTCTGCCATGGACATTATTTTCACAGAGCTTATCCAGAGCATCTGAAAGCGTTGTTTCCCATTCAAATCTTATCAAAAAAGTGTATTTTCCGCGGTTGATCATTCCGGTCTCGGCTTCCTTGTCCGCTGTGGTCGATTTTTTCATTTCCCTTGTCATTCTTTTGATCATGATGTTGTTTTATAAGATCGTCCCTGCCGTGGGCATCATTTACCTTCCTTTTTTGGTCATGTTGTGCTTTTTGTGCAGCATTGGAATAGGTTTTTGGCTGGCCGCGATCAATGTTATGTACCGGGACGTCCGCTATGCCATTCCATTTCTGATCCAGTTGGGGATGTATGTTACACCCGTGATCTATCCCGTGAGCGTCGTTCCGGAAAAATTTTCCTGGATCATTTATCTGAATCCAATGACCGGCATTATTGAAGGTTTTCGGGCGTCTCTGTTGGGATACAAGGCCATGCCGGTCGCCGGGATCGGCATTTCATTTTTGGTGACGGTCATTTTTTTGTTATCCGGCCTGTTTTATTTTCGTAAAGTGGAACGCGTTTTTGCCGATGTGATCTAAATTATGAGCCGATCTGTGATCAAAACCTGGGGTCTGGGGAAGGAATATCAAGTCGGCGAGCGCGGGCCCGGGTATCAGACCCTGCGCGATACGTTATCCAACTATTTTAAACCGGGCAGTTCCCATGTCAAAATTAGCCAGGAGAAGATCTGGGCGGTCAAGGATGTTTCATTTGAGGTCCAACAGGGTGAAATTATCGGGATCATCGGAAAGAACGGGGCCGGGAAAAGCACCCTGCTCAAGGTCCTTTCGCGTATTACGGAACCGACGGAAGGAAAGGCACAGATCCATGGCCGTGTGGGGTCACTTTTGGAGGTGGGGTCCGGTTTTCATCTGGAATTGACCGGACGGGAAAATATTTTTCTCAACGGCGCTATTTTGGGGATGTCTAAAAGAGAAATAACCGGAAAATTTGATGCCATTGTGGATTTTGCCGAGGTGTCCCGGTTCATTGATACGCCGGTCAAGTTTTATTCAAGCGGCATGTATGTCCGGCTTGGTTTTGCCGTCGCGGCTTTTATGGAAACCGAGATCCTTTTGCTGGATGAGGTTTTGGCTGTTGGCGATGTGGCGTTTCAAAAGAAATGCCTTGGAAGGATCGGAGACATCGCGCAAAGCGGAAGAACGATCTTCTTTGTCAGTCACAATATGGCCGCGATCAAGAACCTGTGCCACCGGGTATTGCTTTTTGAGCAGGGAAGGATGGTTCTTGATACGCATGCGGATGAAGCAGTCGCGCGTTATTTAGAGCAGCATATTACTGAAGGGGCCGTGGCTGACGAAGCAGAATGCGCCAAGAATGTTGTCGGAAAACGGGAGGTCGATGTAAACTTACGTTATCTTGAGGTGGCTGTTTTGAACAAGGAAGGAAAGCCGGCTGATCATTTCTTTTCGGATGAGCCGATCGATATTGCCGTCACCTATCAGTGCTTGTGTCCCGTTGCTGATCTATGGATAGCGGTGCAAATTGTTGATGAGGACAACCAGCCGCTTTTGATCAGTAATAATGTGGACGAAAAAAAAGAGTTTGAGTTCTATAAGCGTGAAGCCGGTATTTATAGATCGCTGTGCCGCATCGAAGGGAACCTTTTGGGAGAAAAACAATTCTATATCAGCGTCCAGTTGTTCTCTGTTACGACAGAGCGCCTCAGATTGAATAAAATACTTAAGTTTGCGGTCCAGTTCAAAGGATACAACAACATCCACGATGATCTGACAAAAAGCGTGTATTTCAGGCCGCATTGCAAATGGGAAACACGGTTAATACAAAAATAGGGGCGATCATTTTGAGCCGGTACAATTCCGCGCGGCTTCCCGGAAAAGCTTTGATCAAAATAGCCGGTAAGGAAGCACTAGGTTATATCTACGAACGTTTGCTTTGCGTGATGGCCCCGGAAGATATTGTTGTGGCGACGTCGGAAGAAAAAGATGATCAGGCGATCGTTGATTATTGCGCGGCCCGGAAGATGAATTATTTCCGGGGCCCCAAGGACAATGTGGCCCAGCGGTTTCTTTTATGCGGACAACAATTTCATTTTGATCACCTGGTCCGGATCTGCGGGGACAATGTTTTGGTGGACCATCGTTTATTAAAGAGGATGATCGAAATTGCTTTGAAAGGCGAATATGATCTTGTCAGCAATGCCAAGGACAGGACGTTTCCTGCGGGAATGAGCATAGAAATTGTTAAGCGCAGTTTTTATGAGCGCATCATCCAGCAAATCATGTCTAAAGAAGACCAAGAACATGTCACAAGCTATCTTTATAAACGCGAAAATCTTGGGAAATATTTCTTTGTTTACAATGAGGATTGTCCACGGATGAAAGGCGTTAAATTGGCCCTGGATGATGCGGCTGATCTTCATTTTTTAACGAAAATTATTACAGCCATGGAAAAAGATCACTGCTCGTATTTGCTCAAGGACATTGAGCGGCTCATGGACCGGTTTAAAATATGCAGAAGCTAAACGTCGGTATCATCGGTTTGGGGGTAGGCGAAAGGCATTTGGAGGCGTACGCGGAACACGCGCGGTGCGGCTCGATCACCGTTTGTGATTTTGACGGCAAGAAAGTCAAACGCATCCAGAAAGAATATCCTGCCGTTAAGGTGGCCCGTGATGCCAACGAGATCCTGACAGATCCGAACATACAGGTCGTGTCCATCGCCTCCTACGATCATTATCATTATGCCCAGGTGTGCCAGGCCGTCAAAAACAACAAGCATGTGTTCGTTGAGAAACCGATATGCCTTCATCCGCGTGAAGCAAAGACCATCAAAAAACTCCTGAACACCAGGCCGCATTTGAAGATCTCTTCCAATCTCATTTTGCGCAAGTCCCCGCGTTTTCAATTATTGAAAAAGATGATCGCTTCAGGAAAACTGGGGACCATTTATCACGTGGAAGGCGACTACAATTACGGCCGGCTGCATAAAATTACTGAAGGGTGGCGGGGAAAGATCGATTTTTATTCAGTTGTGTATGGCGGGGGGGTCCATATGATCGACCTGATCCTGTGGTTGACAGGCGATCAAGTTGTCGAGGTCAGCGCCTGCGGGAACAATATCTCCAGCCGCGCCACCCAATTCCGCTACAATGACATGGTCACAGGTCTGTTGAAATTCAAAAGTTCAATGACGGCAAAGGTGTCTGCCAATTATAGTTGTGTCCAGCCGCATTTTCACGGCCTTACGATTTACGGGACCAAAGGCACCTTTATCAATGGTCCCCAGCATGCCTTGCTATATACCTCGCGGGACCCTTTGATCAGACCAAAGAAGATCGTTGGTCCCTATCCGGGAATTCATAAAGGGGCTTTGATCCGCGGGTTTGTTGATGCGATCGTCCGTGGGACCGAACCCGAGGTCACCCAAAAAGAGATCTTTCAGGTGATGGATGCGTGTTTTGCCTTAGAAAAAGCGGTCCAAAGAAACGGAGTTCGCGTTGCGCAGCATCCCATTCGGTAAACCGATCATTTTGGAAGAAGAAAAGAAGGCCGTGATGGCTGTGCTTGAGGGGCCGATTCTGGTCCATGGCCCCAAGACCAAGGAATTTGAGGCCGATTTTGCGGCATTCACCAAAGCGCCCTTTGCCGTGTCGGTGGCCTCCTGCACCGCCGGACTCCATTTGGCATACTTTTATAAGAAGATCGGCGCCGGTGATGAGGTGATCGTCCCGGCGCAGACGCATACGGCCACGGCCCACGCGGTTGAGTTGTGCGGGGCAAAACCGGTTTTTGTTGACGCTGAAAAACAAACCGGCAATATCGACATCAGCCGGATCGAGGCCGCCATCACACCGCGGACCAGGGCGATCGCGGTTGTGCATTATCTGGGCATGCCCGTGGACATGGAGCGCGTCAACGCCATTGCCAAAAAGCATGGTCTTTATGTGGTGGAGGATTGCGCGCTGGCCATGGGAACACATTTTAAGGGCATTCATGCAGGCCTGTGGGGTGATTGCGGCGCATTTTCATTTTATCCGGTCAAGCATATGACAACAGCGGAAGGCGGCATGCTGATCACCAAACACAAACACATCGCGGAGGGAATTGCCCTTGTCAAGGCCTTTGGCGTTGACCGCCAGGCCGGCGAACGCAAGGTCCCGGGTGTTTATGATGTGGTCGCGTTGGGCTTTAATTACCGCATGAACGAGCTGGAGGCGGCCTTAGGCGTAGAACAACTCAAACGCATGAATGGTTTTTTAAAGAAACGCAAAGAAAATCACCAGGCGCTTGCGCAGGGGCTTCAAGATATTTCGGAAATTGAAATGTTCACGTCAAGCCACGGTGAGTTTCAGAGCAGTTATTATTGTTTTTCGATCCTGCTTAAAAGACCTCTGGCCGCCAAACGCGAAAAGATTATTGAGCGTCTCAAGTCCAAAGGCATCGGCACAAGCATTTATTATCCGCGGGCGGTACCGCATTTTACCTATTACAAAAATAAGTACGGCTATCAAGACAACAGTTTTCCCGTGGCCGCGCTGATCGCCGGCAGCTCCATCGCCCTGCCCGTCGGCCCGCATTTGAATATTGAGGACATGGATTATATCGTTGAGGAACTCAAAAATGGCATTAAGGGAGAAAAATGAAGAACATCAAAGGAAGAAGGATCGCCCTGGTCGGCGGGGCCGGTTTTATCGGGCATAACCTGGCGTTGGAATTAAAACGGCTGGGGGCCGAGGTGAGCATTGTGGACGGCCTTTCGGTCAATAATCTTTTATATTTCCATCAAACCAATATTGACATTCCCCACCGCGATATGTATCTGGAGATCATTAATGAGCGCCTCGATCTTTTGCGCAGCCACCATATCCCTCTTTACGTCGAGGACGCCCGTAATTATCACAAATTGTCGCAGGTTTTCGGGGAGATCAAACCGCAGGTCGTGGTGCTGCTGGCCGCGGTGGCGCACGCGAATCGTTCCAACAAAGACCCTTACACCACCTTTGACCATAGCACGCGCACTTTGGAGAATGCGTTGGACGCGTCACGGGAGGGTGTGGAGCATTTTATCTATTTTTCTTCCAGCATGGTTTACGGGGATTTCAACGGTATGGCCGTGACCGAGGAGACGCCGTGTAACCCCAAAGGGATTTACGGGGCGCTGAAACTTGGCGCGGAGAAATTGGTGATCGCGTACAATCAGGTCTTTAATTTACCGTATACGATCGTGCGCCCATCGGCGCTTTACGGCGAGCGTTGCGTCAGCCGCCGGGTGGGGCAGATCTTTATTGAGAATGCCTTAAAAGGTGAACCCGTCAATATCAACGGCGACGGCAGCGACAGCCTGGATTTCACCTATATCGGCGATCTGGTGCAGGGTTTGGTCAAGGTCATTGAGCATGAAGAGAGCAAAGGCCAAATTTTTAATATGACCTATGGCCAGGCCCGTCCGATCAAACAAATGGCTGACATGATCCAGAAGCATTTTCCAAAGGTCAAAGTCAATTATCTTCCCAAAGATAAACTGATGCCCGAAAGAGGCACATTGTGCGTCGATAAGGCCAAGAAACTGATCGGTTACGACCCCCAGTTCCCGCTGGATAAAGGATTTGTGAACTATATCAAATGGTATAAGGGATCTTTTGAGAGAACATGAAAACGGACCTTCAACAGAAAGTTTTTCAAGCGGACGAATGGTTGACGAAGATCTTGGCTAAAAATGTTTATGGATTGAACGCCGGCCTTTTGAAAACCCCGGCGCAGTTGAAAGAAGTCATGGGCAATTTACGAGACCCGGCTTTTGTTTATGCCAAAGTCCCAACGGATGATCTTAAGTTAGCCGGATGGCTGCAGGAGACGGGGTTTCGGTTGGTCGACACGAATGTTATTTTTGAGAAACCTGTCACTGATGCCGTTCCGCAAAGCGGTCAGCACCAGGTCCGTCATGCCCGGCCCCAAGATGAATCTGAAATTGTAGATCTGGCTGGCCGCGGTTTTCAATATTCTCGGTTCCATTTGGACTGGCAGATCGGGTCAGAACAGGCCAATGCCGTTAAAGCGCAATGGGCGCGGAATTTCTTTCGTGGTCAGCGCGGTGATCAAATGGTCGTGGCATTTAGAGAGGGGAAGGCGGCCGGATTTTGTCAGATCATTTTAGAAAAACCGGATGTTTTAACCATCGATCTGATCTGCACCGATCCCGGCTTGCGTCGGCAGGGTATTGGCCAAGACATGATCGTTTTCGCGCAGAACAAAAATCCCGGAATGAAGACGGTCCGCGCCGGCACGCAGGTGAGTAACATAGGTTCAATCCATCTTTACGAAAAAATGGGCTTTCGTTTGACAAGGGCCCATTACGTTTTTCACTACCATAAGCAAAAATGAAAATCGCTGATTTTGATACAGAAAAGAAAGTGTTGATCGTTGCCGAGATCGGCAACAACCATGAGGGAAGTTATGCCCTGGCCGAGGAATTGATCGGTTTGGCCGCGTCTGCCGGTGCTGATGCCGTCAAATTTCAAACCATTACTCCTGAGAATCTTGTCACGTGCGATGATCCGGACCGCATCGCCCAGCTCAGCCGGTTTAAATTGAGTTTTAAAGATTTTCAGAAATTAAGCAAGGCCGCCAAACGCGAAAAGGTCCTGTTTTTATCAACCCCGTTCGATCTGGAGAGCGCCCGGTTCCTTAATGATTTTGTCCCGGCGTTTAAGATCGCTTCGGGAGATAATAATTTCTATCCGTTAATGGAGTATCTCTGCTCCACGGGAAAACCGATCTTGATGTCCACGGGGCTTGCAAGTCTGGCGCAGATCAGGCGCAGCCGGCAATTTATTTTAAGGCAGTGGCAAAAGCGAAAGATCCGTCAGGACCTGGCGCTCCTTCACTGTGTTTCCCAATATCCTGTGCCTGTGGAACAGGCCAATGTGTCCGCCATTGCTTCGCTTGCCAAGATCAATAAAACGGTCGGTTATTCGGACCACACGTTAGGCATTGACGCCTGCGTACTTGCCGTGGCGATGGGCGCGCGCATCATTGAAAAACATTTTACGATTAATAAAAATCATTCATCTTTCCGCGACCATTTGTTTTCCGCTGACCCGGCGGAGTTGGCCATGCTGGTCAAACGCGTTAAAGAGACCGGCCAGATGCTTGGCGACGGGAAGATCCCCGATGAAAAAACAATGGCCGGGCAGATCAAGCAATTGCGCCGGTCGATCGCCGCCAGCCGTGATCTGAAAAAAGGAGCGGTTTTATCCAGGCGCGATCTTGTCTGGGTCCGCCCGGGCTCAGGGTTTCCGCCGGGGCAGGAGAAGATCATGATCGGGAAACGGTTAAAAAAAGACGTGCAACAAGGAGAAATATTCTTAAAGGGCCATCTATGTGCGGCATTGCCGGTTATATCGGACGAAGAAAAATAGCCCCAGGCACCCTCCAGCAAACGTTAGGGGCAATGGATCATCGTGGGCCTGATCATCAGGCCCATGTTCATTTTGATGCCGGGAATAATCATATCCATTTTTTACATTCCCGTTTAAGCATTATTGATCTCGATGAGCGCGCCAATCAGCCCTTTAGTCTGGGCGACTACACTATTATTTTTAATGGTGAGATTTACAATTATGTGGAATTGAAAAAAGATCTATCGGCCAAAAAGATCGCGTTTCGAACGGAATCGGATACGGAAGTCCTTTTGCAGTATTACATCTTTTATGGCGACAAGTGTGTGGATCATTTTGAAGGAATGTGGGCCTTTGCGATTTATGATAAACGGCTCAATAAAGTTTTTTGCTCCCGTGACCGTTTTGCGGAAAAGCCGTTGTATTATTTCGAAACACCGGATGGATTTTATTTCGGTTCGGAAATTAAATTTTTGAAATTGCTGTCGGGTAGGAGTTTTAAAGTTAATCAAAGGCATTTATTGCGGTATTTGATCAACGGTTACAAGTCCCTGTATAAGGTACAGGAAACGTATTTTGAAGGCGTTAAAGAATTGTCGTATGCTACAAATCTTTGTGTTGATGCCGATCTGAAGAAAACATTTCATCGTTACTGGCAGCCCAAAATCCAACCGACTACCATGTCGCTTCAGGAGGCCATCAATGGGACGCGCCGGCGTTTATTGGAGAGCATGAAGATCCGTCTGCGTTCGGATGTGCCGCTGGCGTTTTGTTTAAGCGGCGGAGTTGACTCAGCCGCCATCGCCTCGATCGCCCGTAAAATATTCAACTATGATGTGGCGACCTTTTCCATCATCGATGAAGACCCGCGCTACAATGAGCTCGCAAATATCCAGGCCACGGTCGAGGATTTGAAGTGCCCTAATACCTTGATCCATATCAGCCGGCAGGGTGCGGTTGAGCGTTTGAAAAAATCGGTGGCTTACCATGACGGGCCGCTTTCCACCATTTCTTATTATGTGCATTCGTTTTTATCGGAAGCTATTGCGGCAAAGGGGTACAAGGTGGCCTGTTCGGGGACAGGGGCGGATGAGCTGTTTACCGGTTACTATGACCACTTTAATTTGTATTTGCAGGAAATGAGGCATTCTCCGCAGTATCCCGAACATTTGGGCCATTGGCAGGAGCATATCCAAAGCTTTATTAGAAATCCCTATTTAAAAGATGCGGAGCTTTACGCCGATCCCGTCAAAGCCCGTGCCCATATTCATGCGGAGCAGGATCTTTTTAAAGATTTTCTGCATACGGAATTTAACGAAGAGATGAAAGAGGCGCAGTATTGCGGCTCGATCTTGCGTAACCGTATGCTCAATGAAATGTTCCATGACGTCGTCCCGGTCATTTTGCATGAGGACGATCTCAACTCTATGTTTTATTCCGTTGAGAACCGCAGCCCATACCTGGACACCAAACTTTTTGATCTGGCCATGAGCATTCCGATAGAATGCCTTATTCAAAAAGGATTTGGAAAGTATATTTTGCGCGAGGCGGTCAAGGGTATGCTCAATGACAAGGTGCGCCTGGACCGGCAGAAAAAAGGGTTTAATGCGTCGATCAATTCCATCATTGATTTTAATGACCCGAAAAGCAGGGAATATCTTTTGGAAGACAGTCCGGTGTTTAAGATCGTCAAAAGAGAAAAGATCAAGGCCCTGATGGACCAGAATAAAGGGGCATTTGCTAATCATGACAGTAAATTTTTATTCAACTTCATCAATACCAAGATATTTGTGGAATTAAACGGTTAACGTAATGATCGTCATCATTGATTATGGGTTGGGCAATTTGAGGTCGGTGGCCGGAGCGGTCAGGAAATTAGGGTTCGATCCGCTTATTTCCAACCGACCCGAGGATCTTTTAAAAGCCGAGAAATTGATCTTGCCTGGTGTGGGCGCTTTTGGTGATGGAATGAAAAATCTCCAGGCATTGGGGATCATTGATCTATTGAACACGCAGGTTATGCACAAAAAGAAACCCATTCTTGGCATTTGCCTTGGCGCTCAATTGATGACGATGGAGAGTGTTGAATTCGGCCATCATCGGGGGCTTGGTTGGGTGGATGCTTCGGTCATGAAATTAGATGTGCGTGACAAGGGTTTAAATATACCACATGTCGGATGGAACGATCTTTGGCAGACCAAGCCCGACGTCCTGTGGAACGAGATCCCTGAGCAGGCGTTATTTTATTATGTGCATAGTTATCATATTCATTGCCGCAATCCGGAAATTGTTATCGGCGAATGCGATTACGGCGGGCGATTCACGGCGGCTTTTCATCAAGATAATATGTTCGCCACCCAATTTCATCCGGAAAAAAGCCAGCTGCAGGGGTTGAATGTGCTTAAGAATTTTCTGACTAAGGCTTAAAGTTTATGCTTAAGAAAAGACTCATTACGGTGCTTACCTTCGCCGATGGCGTGCTGTTTAGAACAAAGGACTTTAATCCTGATTATCGCTACACGGCTAATTTCGTCGATGCCTGGTCCATTGATGAGATCGTAGTTTTAGATATTACCCGACCGGGTAGGGGCGATCGGGAAAATTTTTATCATGAAGTGAGTCGTTTTGCGGAACAGTGTTTCGTGCCTTTGGCTGCCGGCGGCGGCGTGCGCAGTATTGAAGATTTTAAGACGTTCTTAAAGCTGGGCGCAGATAAGGTGGTGGTCAATAGCGAAGCTTTGCGCCGCCCCGAATTCATCACCCAAGCGGCCAAGCTCTACGGCACACAGTGTGTGGTTGTTTCTATGGATGTGAAGAAAAATTTAAACGGCAGCTATGAAGTATATAAGGACTTTGGAACACAACCGACCGGCCTCTCGCCTGTGACCTGGGCCCAAAAAGCCCAACACTTGGGAGCGGGAGAGATCTTGGTAACATCCATTGAAAAAGACGGCTCCTTGGAAGGGTATGACAATGAACTTAACCGGCTGGTATCGGAAGCCGTTAAGGTCCCGGTATTGGTCAATGGAGGTGCGGGCAAATGGCAGGACTTTGTGGATGGCTTTGAGATGGGCAAAGCAGCCGGGGTGTGCACCACCAACATTTACCATTTTACAGAAAGCAGCATCACCAGCGCCAAAATTTATTTAAAAGACAACGGTATACAAATAAGATAAAATACCAACTTATTTAAATTCAACCTATGGGGCCCCGCATGAGCCAAAAAGATGTCCGCACCATCACCTATTGCGCGCAGTGTTTGATGCCGAATAGCCGGCCGCGCATCTCCTTTGATGAGGAAGGGGTATGCAATGCCTGCCGCAACGCCCAGGACAAAACCCGTATTGATTGGGACAAAAGGCAGGCGGAGTTTTTGAATTTGGTAGAACCTTTTCGTTCCAAAAAAGGGGCCTGGGATTGCATTGTGCCGTGGAGCGGGGGTAAAGACAGCTCCAGCATTGCTTATAAGCTTAAGTTCGAGTTCGGTTTAAATCCACTTTTGGTCACATTTTCGCCCATGATCCCCAATGAGGTGGGAGCGCTTAACCGCGAGGCTTTGATCAATGTGGGCTTTGATCATGTGTACTTTCGTTCCGACCAGAACGTCCATCGTAAACTGGCCCGGCGGTTTTTTATTGAGCGGGGAAATCCCAAGGTCGCCTGGGATGCGGGTGTTAACGCCATTCCCGTTCAAACCGCAGTGCAACATCAGATCCCGCTTATTTTTTATGCCGAGCACGGTGAAAGCGAATATGGCGGCAAAGTATTGAACGAAGAATCAAGAAAGGTGAGAGACTTTACGGAGGTGATCGAACACCAGATCGGTGATGATCCTCGCAACTGGGTTTCGGAGGGGATCGGTCTAAAAAATTTGAACCCTTATATTTATCCTGATTTGGCCCAAGTCGAAAAAGTGGGCGTCAAAGCGCTGTATTTTGCTTACTTTTTTAAATGGAGCATGTTCGAAAATTATCAATACGTCAGATCAAAATATACGTTCAAAACCCATCCCAAGGGGCGGACGCCCGGGACGTTTACTGATTTTGACAGCTTGGATGACAAGATGGATGATCTGTATTATTACATGCAGTTTATTAAATTCGGATTCGGGCGTACTGTCAGGGATGCCTCAAGGTTTATTCAAAATGACCACATGACCCGCGCGCAAGCTTTGGAATTGGCGAAGAAATATGATGGCGAATTCCCCGCAGAGCATTTGCAGGAGGCCCTGGATTACCTTGCTGTTACCCGAAAAGAATTTGATGAAATTGTCGATAAACACCGCAACAGTGAGATCTGGGAAAGGTCAAAGGACACATGGAAACTAAGGTTCCCGGTGCAATGAAAATCATTTTTGGAGAGCATCTTCATGGATTTTAAGGAAAGGGTTAGACGGAGAAATGAATTTGACGCCAGTTTGGTGTACGGTACAAAGAAATTCAATGCCATGACCGGACGGGAAGAACATCTTGATTACCGTCAAAAGCACGACAATCAATGGACAAATCCCAAGACCGGGTTGGTCTTTGATAAATTTTCCGAAAAGCGCAAATGCCCGTTATGTCATTCCACCGCTGCCGAAGGTCTTTTTGTCAAAGCTGGGTTCCCCCACGTCAAATGCACAAAATGTGGTTTGGTTTATGTGAACCGTATCTTAAACCAGCGGGAATACAAGAAACTTTGGCGTAGCGAAGAATCCTGGGAAAAGGTCCTGGAGTCTGAGCATCAAATAAAAATGCAGGCACTTGAGGCAAATTACAGCCTTGATATCGTAAAGTCATACTTAAAGAATAAAAAGGACCAGGCAACAGCGATCTGCGATGTGGGTTGCGGCCC
The DNA here is from genome assembly GCA_030650275.1 of Candidatus Omnitrophota bacterium. Taxonomy (NCBI): domain Bacteria; kingdom Pseudomonadati; phylum Candidatus Omnitrophota; species Candidatus Omnitrophota bacterium. Next base: position 146,581 of record JAUSEK010000011.1, read on the forward strand.
CGGCACCCTGCTCATTGCGGCAAAGAAAAAAGGGTACGAGGTTTTTGGTGTTGAGCCAAATCAGAGATGCCACCGGTTCTTGGAAAAAGAAAGGATCCCGTTTATTGGAGAATTTTTTCCTTTAAAGACAAAGATCTTAAAGAAATTTGATTGCGTATTTTTATTGAACACGCTCGAACACCTTAAAGATCCCGCGATGATCATCGGAGAGATCAGGAAAATTTTGAAACCCTTCGGTCTTATTTATATTTCTGTTCCTTGTATTGAAGCGCTGGTCAACAGGATCATGCATGAGCGGGCGGGGGTATTCGGGGGACACAGCCATTTGCAATTCTTCAGCACCAAAACACTGCCGGCTTTTCTTAAGAAAACGGGATTCAAAGTCCTTGAATATGAAACCATCATCACCGAAATCGGCGTCATGAAGAATTATTTGGATTATCAAAGCCCCTATTTCGGCGGTGGAAACGTGGATTTTGATTTCTTGACCCCTGAGTTCATTTATAAGAACAACCTGGCCAGGAATGTCAATGTGGTGGCAAGGATGGTATGAGCAATGAAACGGCCAACCCAAGCGACGAGAATTTTGTCGTACAATGGCTGGATGAATTATGAACAGTTGCCGTAAAGCCGCGTATGTTCTTTTGCTTCAATGGCTGGTGATCGCGCCATTGAAAGCCCTCAATGGGTGGAGAAGGGATTTACAAAATAAATTATCCCAGATCACTCAAAACAATGCCGGTCTGCAGCAAGCCCTGAATAAATTCTTGGCCGCGAATGTAAATTTATGGGAAAAAGTCGATTCAAACAGGGCTGTCCATGAAGGCCGGCAATGTGTATTGGTAGAGGCGTTGATAGAGCCCTCCGGATATGTCATGACCAACCTGGTCATAGCGCGGTCTATCATGAGCGCTTACGGACTGCCTGCGGCAGGCCTTTTAAATAAGCCGAACCCCACGATTGAATCAGTATTTAGGTCGTATGGGATCAATAATTTTTATTATCTCAGCAATAGAAAACGAGGATTGTTCCAGGCGATCAGAAACGTGTGGAAAGCGGTGCGATTACTGGATGACGTAAAGAATGTTGATGATTTCTTGAACCTGAAGCTCGACGGTATTTCCATAGGTAAGATCGTCTATGACAACTATCTGCGGTCAACCGGTTTTGGGACTTTGTCGAGCGTATCCTGGCGTGCATTTGAAGGATTGGCGCAGTCCATTGGACATCTGGAATACGCGGAAAGTTTTTTTCGGACGGGAAATTTTCCCGTGTTTGTCCAGGCCGAAAAGCAATTTATCCCATCAGCCCTTGTTTGCCAGGCGGCCTTAAAGCACAATGTTGTCATTTATTCAAGGGGGGGCGGGCCAACGACCTTTACTTTGCGCCGGTACGACGATCTTGGTCAATATTATACAGATTCTTATCGCCCCAGCGTTGAACTCTTTCAATATGTTTACAATAACTATAAAGGAGAGGCTATTCGGGTGGGCGAAGAACATATCCGTAAAAGATTTTCCGGAGAACCGGCCCCCTATGATATCCCGGATGCCGCTTTGGCTTTTAAAAAAGGAGACCGAAGGGTTTCGCGTCAAGAGTTCTGCCATGAATCGGGTTGGGATGCCAAGCGTCCCATTGTAGGGATCATGGCCAATAATTTAATTGATGGTGTCTTTACGGACAATTGGGAATTGTTCAGGGATTATCTTGTCTGGTTTAGAGAAACCTTGAAATTTATACGGACAATAGACCATGTCCAGTGGTTCATTAAACCCCATCCGACAGATGTGCTTTATAAGATCAGAACAACCATAAGAGGGGAATATGAACGATTGGCCGGAGATTGTAAACATATCCGGTTTTTCCCGGAAGATGTTGCCGGCAGTTCAGTTTCCGATATTGTCGATGTCATATTAACCGTTCGTGGTAGTGCTGGGGTCGAGTATTCATGCTTTGGAATTCCTTGTGTGATCGCCGGGGGAGCTTTTTATACGGGATTTGGGTTTACGCATGAGCCGAAAACGCAGGATGAATATTTTAAGATCTTAAAGAATATTGAAAAACTTAAGAGATTAAGCAGCGAGCAGATCGAAAAAGCAAAGACTTTTGCATATATTTATGGCGTTCTATCGAGAGTAAAAGCAGGATTTCTTCCGTATTTCAGCCCTTTTGCCGATGATAGTGAGAAGGCGCTTTGGGAAAAGGCGGCTGTCCTGGCAGCTACTGTTAATTTTCATGAAGACCGGTTAAACGCAATGATCCAGGTCCAGGTCAAACAAAAATACCGGCACCTGCTTAATTATGATTGGATCGGGGGCGGAATGCATTCGGACCCGTGCTCGTCGCGATGAATAAAAGAAAATGCGTATGTTTTATCGGTAGAAGCGCCCCCAACCACGGCCTTGAATCTTGTATTAAAAGAGAATATCTTTACTACAAGCAGTTTGCCGAAACATTTGATCAATTAATTTTTCTGGATGTCAGCAAGGTGTTCACTTCGTCCGTAGTATCTGGTGATGTGGAGGAAGCCGCGCACAAATTGCTGCCGGGCAAGTTTACCGTCATCATTCCCAACAACCTTGCCGACTTTAAGAATGTTCTTAAGTCCCATGCCATGATCGTGGTCTCTAATTTTTCCGAAGAGTGGTA
>JAUSEK010000012.1 GCA_030650275.1 Candidatus Omnitrophota bacterium
GAATTAAAATTAGCCACCTCTGCCCCGGTTTGGCGGCAAATGGCGGCCAGTTGATCCTTATCAAAACCGATGACCGCGGCCATGGCGCCTTTGGTTTCTTTCGCGGCCTCTTCCATCAAGGTCCCGCGTTTTTGCACCAAATGCAAAGCATCCGCGAAGGAAATGGCGCCGGAAGCGGCCAAAGCCGAATACTCCCCCAAACTTAAACCGGCGGCATAACGGACTTTGACGGACTTGAATTTAGGGTGAGCTTCAAAGGCCTTTAGGGCCGCGATGCTGGCGGTGAAAATAGCGCTTTGGCAATACGCTGTCTGGGTCAACCGTTCTTCCGGGCCTTCAAAGATCACCTTCAATAAACCATTAGCACAGATCTTTTCGGCTTCGTCAAAAATGGCTTTGGCCAAAGCGGACGTGTCATAAAATTCCCTGCCCATGCCGACTTTTTGGGCGCCCTGCCCGGGAAAAATTAAAGCGACATTTACCATTTGACCACATTCGCCGCGCTGACCAGTCCCGCGCCAAAAGCCACCAAAACCACCTTACTGCCTTTTTTGATCCGTTTGGTCTTGACGGCCTCGTAAAGAGCAACGGCGATGGACGCGGCGGACATATTGCCGTATTTATCAATATTAACGAAAAATTTTTCCTTGGGGATGCCCAATTTCCTGGCCACCGCTGAAATGATACGGTCATTGGCCTGATGAGGAACAACGCAGTCCACGTCGCTTTTTTTCATTTTGGCTTTTTTAAGCACCTGCTCAACGGCCTCGGCCATGGAATTGACCGCGACCTTGAACAATTCCTGGCCCTGCATGACCACATGCGGCAATTGGGTGTGCGTGGCTTTTTGAGGGTCGAACGGACTGCGCATCTCCTGGGCCACCACTTCCATCAAATGACCGTATTTTCCGAACGACCGGGTAAAATCGGCGATGATGCCACCGGAACGCGCCTTGCCCAGAACGCAGGCGCCGGCCCCGTCCCCGAAAAGGATACAGGTGGAACGGTCTTTCCAATCAATCAGCCCGCTGATCCGCTCGGCCGCGATGACCAAAACGTTTTTTGCCGCGCCTGTCCGGATGTATTGTTTCGCCGTGGTCAAGGCGTATAAAAACCCCGAGCAGGCCGCGGAAACGTCAAAAGCCGTGGCATTGAATGCCCCCAGGGTTTTTTGCACCTTGCATGCCATGGACGGAAAATTGCTGTCCGGGCTGATCGTGGCCACGATGATGAGGTCTATTTTTTGCGCCGGGATCCCGGCGTCTTTGAGTGCCCGCGCCGCGGCTTTAGCGGCAAGGTCGCTGGTCTTTTCTTTAATGCCGGCGATGCGCCGCTCAACAATGCCCGTGCGTGTGCGGATCCACTCATCGGAGGTCGCGACCATTTTTTCCAGGTCAAAATTGGTGAGTTTTCTCGCGGGCAAATAAACGCCTAAACCAAGGATGCCGACATGGGGCATGGTCATTTGACCGCCTCTTCCTTGATCTTTGCCAAAACATCATGTTCCACTTCGCGGATGGCCGCGCGGATGGCGTTCCTGATGGCTTTAGGCGAAGAACGGCCGTGGCTGATGAGTACCAGCCCATCCACCCCCAATAAAGGGGCGCCGCCGTATTCGGAATAATCAATGGATCTTCTGGCTTCGCTCAAACTGGATTTTAAAAGCAACGCGCCAAGGATGGCGATGGGATTCTTTTTGATCTCCCGCTTCATCAGTATACCGACGCTTTCCATCAAGCCCTCGGAAACCTTCAAAGCCACGTTGCCCACGTAACCGTCGCAGACAATGCAATGCGCCTTGCCGGTGAATATCTCATTGGCCTCAATATTGCCGATAAAATCGGGTTCCCTTTCTTCCAGTATTTTGTGGGCTTCTTTTTCCAACTCGGTGCCCTTGCCTTCCTCCGCGCCGATATTCAAAAGCCCCACACTCGGATGAGGGATCTCCAGGACGAGGCGCGCGTAGACCTTGGCCATTTTGGCATATTGCAATAAATGTTCGGGCTTGGCCGCGGTGTTGGCGCCCAGATCGATCATGAAAGAAAATTTCTTCAGGGTGGGGATGACGCAGCCGATGCCCGGGCGGTCTACACCAGGGATCATGCCCAGCACAACAGTGGAAGCGGCCACCACGGCACCGGTATTGCCGGCGCTGATAAAAGCGTCATAGCCGCCTTTTTTCAAAAGCCCGACACCGACGGTAATGGATGAATTTTTCTTCTGGCGGATGGAAGCGATGGCGTGATCATCCATGGCCACGATCTCCGGGGCATGGACGATCTCAATAAGGCCTTGGGGGTATTTGTATTTTTTGAGCTCGGCCTCGACGCGTTGGGCAATGCCGACCAAGACCACCGGTACGCGGTAGGCGTTCACCGCGTCAACGGCCCCAGCAACTACATTTTCAGGGGCATGATCCCCGCCCATGGCATCGACAACGATCTTCATAGTATTATTATTTTACGGCTTTGGCAGCCACTTCGACAATGTGCGTGCCTTTATAATACCCGCAGAACGGGCATATGCGATGGGGCAGCCCCGCTTTTTGGCATTGCGGACATTTGCGCAAAGCCGCGACAGTCACCTTCCAGTGGGTGCGGCGTTTACGCCCGCGGCTTTTTGAATGTTGTCTTTTCGGTAATGGCATGATAACTCTCCCTTATTTACATTTACATTTTTCGGTATTAAGATTTGCCCCGCATTTCGCGCAAATCCCCTTGCAATCCTCCCTGCACAGGATCCGGGCGGGATTGCTCATGATCATTTCCTGCCGGATCTCCTCCCCTAGGTCCACATATTCAGCTTCGGGTTCCAAAGGAAAATTAAAATGGTATTCCTTAACCTCCAGGCGTTGAAAATTTTCCAGACAACGGGAGCAGGTATATCCGTATTCCGTCTCCACCCGCGCTTCGGCCACAATGACATTGTCCACCTTGGCCAGATGCGCGTGGACCTTCAACGGCGAACGCAGGTCGATCTCTTCATCGGTCAGGCCGATCCCTTCCTTCGGGACGACCTGGTCGATCTCCTTGCCTTTAAACGTGATGTCCCGGATGGAAACCCTGATCATCGCTTCAGGCGCTCTTTCAACTTGCGTTCGACCGCCGCGGGGACCAGTGAAGAAACGTCCCCGTGGAGGGTCGCGACTTCCTTAAGCAAACTGGAAGAAAGGAAAGACACGTGCTCGGAAGGCATCAAAAACACCGTCTCAATGTCCTGGGCCAGGCGCCGGTTGGTCAACGCGATCTGGAACTCATAATCAAAATCAGAGGTCATGCGCAAACCGCGGATGAGGACATTGACCTGCTTGCGACGGGCATAATCAACGACCAGGCCGTCAAATGCTTCCACCTGGACATTGGGGATATCCGCTGTCACTTCCTTGAGCATGGCCACGCGTTCGGCAATGGTAAAGAACGCTTTTTTGCCGCTATTGTCCGCCGCCGCAACGATGACTTTGTCAAAAATACGCGCGGCCCGGTGGATAACGTCCAAATGACCGTTGGTCGCGGGGTCAAAACTGCCCGGATATATTGCGGTTTTGCCGTGTGCCATGAGTACCTTAGTCCGTAACCTTCTGTAAAATAGTCAGTTGGGAGGCCCCGTACCGGCGTTCGCTGACGACTTTCATATGTTCCGGTACGTCCACGCGCTCGGCCGGATCGTGCTGTACGACGAGAAAACTGTGAGCGTGTAATATATCATTTACCCCCGGGCATTTCAAGGTTTTTTTGGCGAGGTTGCGGTCAAACGGGGGGTCAAAAAAGACGATATCAAAGGTTTGGTCCTTTTGGGCCAATTTCTTAATTGAAGCAAAGACATCCGCCTCCAGGATCCGGTATTGTTCCCCCAGATCAATGCCTAAGATGCGGCAGTTTTCGCGTAGGATTTCGGCATTTTTGGGGTCTTTTTCTACCATGGTCACTTCCTTGGCCCCCCGGGATATGGCCTCCAGACCCACCGCCCCGCTTCCGGAAAAAAGGTCCAAAAATGTCAGCCCTTTAAAGTCATGCCCTAAAATGTCAAACACCGCGGCCCTTAAAACATTCTGGGTCGGCCTGATGCCGGAGGGCATGTAAAAATTGCGTCCTTTATATTTCCCGGAAAGTATTTTCATAGATAATTCGGCACTTATCCCGCCAGCACCGCGTCCAAATAATGCGGATACCTTTTCTTGATGACTGACCTGATCAAACGGTTTGCCGGACTCTTCAACGGCGGATCCTTACGTGTCAGCCCTATCGCTTCCTGGCGGGCTTTTTCCAAAATATCCATTTGGGTCAAAGGGCCGGTTGTCCTCAATTCATCGGCCCCATGCTGATGACGGCCGAAATAATGCCCCGGCCCGCGGATCTGCAGGTCCTGTTGGGCGATCTTAAACCCGTCGGTGGTTTTGATAAAAATATCCAGGCGCGCCTTGGACTCCGGGGTCTTGGAGTCGGTGACCAGAATGCACACGCCGTCCTGCGGCCCGCGTCCGATCCGTCCGCGCATTTGGTGCAATTGGCTTAAACCAAATCTCTCGGCATGCTCAATGACCATGACATTGGCATTGGCCACGTCAATACCCACCTCAAGGATGGTGGTGGCCACGAGGATGTCCAGCTCATGGTTCTTGAACTTGAGCATGGTCTCCTGGGCCTCCTTCCTGTCCATCTGCCCGTGGACCAAAGCCAGCCGCAGGCCTTTGAACTCAAACTGAATGAAATGCCTGAACATGTCCTTGGCCGCTTTGAGGTCCAGCGCTTCGCTTTCTTCCACCATGGGATAAATGATATAGGCCTGCGTGCCTTTGTTCACCTGTTGACGCACCTGTTCATAAACAGCCGGAGCTTTGTCCATTGTGAAACGATAGGTTTGGACCTTTCCGCGCCCGGGCGGCATTTCATCGATCACAGACACGTCCAGGTCCCCATACAGGGTCAGGCACAAAGTCCTTGGAATAGGCGTCGCGGTCATGACCAAAACATCGGGGTTGCTCCCTTTGGCTGACAATAAAGCCCGCTGATCAACGCCGAATTTATGCTGTTCATCGATCACGACAAAGGTCAGCTTCTTAAAAGCAACGGTGTCCTGCAAAAGCGCGTGGGTGCCGATGACAAGATCAATGCCCCCCTCTTTCAAGCCACGCAACACCTGTTCCCTGTCTTTTTTAGACATGGAACTGGTCAAAAGCGCCGGACGCATGCCCTTAAAAACACCGCGGCCCATGAGCTTCTCAAAATGGACATAATGCTGTCTGGCCAAGATCTCCGTCGGTGCCATGAACGCGCTTTGACCGCCATTGTGGAACGCCGCGGCACAGCCGAAGAATGCCGCGGCTGTTTTGCCGCAGCCGACATCGCCCTGCAAAAGCCGCAGCATGGGACGGGGCTTGGCCATGTCTTCGGCCATCTCGGAGGCGACCCTCATCTGGGCCCGGGTGAGCGTAAAAGGGAACGACCGGACGTAATCCTCCATGAACGTCTTTTCAATGCGGTGAGCAACGCCCTCCTTGGTCGTAATGCTCAAACGCCTCAACAGCACGCAAACCTGAAAAAGAAAGAATTCTTCGAATGCCGCGCGGCGGCCCGCCTTTTCCTGCTCCCGGGCGCTGTCGGGAAAATGGATCTGCCGTATGCCCTCGGCCATGCACCCAAAACCCTGCCTGACCCGGACATCAGCCGGCACAATGTCCCTCATTTGACCGCCGTACTTTTCCAATGCCGCATCAATGGCCTTGCGCAAGAAACGCTGGGTGATCCCCTTGGTCAAAGGATAGACCGGCACGATCCGGCCCATGTTCAGCGACCTGTCCTCGGGGGTGATCAGTTCAAAATCCGGCATGATCATCTGCAGGCGTTTCTTAAAGACATCCACCCTGCCGTAAAAAACCGCCTCCTGCCCCGGCTTGAAATACTTGTCCAGCCACGGCCGGTTGAACCACACGCAGAAAACACGCCCGCTTTTGTCCCCCACCGATATCTCAAAGGTCTTGTGGCGGGAATAAAAATTGCGTTTGCCCACCGTCAAAACCTTGGCTGAAACGGTCTGTGTTTCGCCGGCTGAAAGCATGGCGATGGGCGTGAATTGAGAGCGGTCCTCATAACGAAAAGGAAAAAGGTACAGCAAATCCTCGACGCTGTAGATGCCGAGATCAGCCAAAAGTTTGGCCTTGCCCGGCCCAACGCCTTTGACGTATTGGACGGAAATATCGTTTAAGTGTTCAGGCATGAAAAGGGGCGGGCTTGTGAACTAAAAACGCATGGACTTAAGACGCCGGGCCAATTGCTTGCGGTAATTCTTATGGAACACCTCTTCAAAATCATAAGCGTTCTTGAAACTCTCGTAATTGTCATGGGCGTCTTTGGAAAGGATCTTATGCTCCACCAGATGATACACCATATTGCCGAAATCATCCGTGGTCTTCACCCCCCAGAAATTAAGGATGGTCAGGATCATGGGCCCGAATTTCTTGAGCAAAAGCGCCCTGATGCCCTCCAGGAGTTGGGCCCCGGTGACGTGCTTGGCTCTTTTGAACCTTTTCTGGCTGTAATGCAGGGCCTCCATGATGAATTCGTAGGCCTCGGGGTGATAGCGGGGATCCGTCGTACAGATCTTCGAAATGATGCTGTAGAACTCCTCATTCATTGAGTTTATTTTAGCATCCCTAAAACGAAACTCAAAAGGAATCTTAAGAAAATAAAAGGCCCCGCGATCAACGACCGCGGGGCCTCAAAGAAACCGGTAACGTTCTACTCTCCCATGGCCATGTGACCACAGTACCATCGACCTCGGTGGGCTTAACTTCCGTATTCGGAATGGGAACGGGTGTAACACCACCAGTAAAGTTACCGGAAGATCAAATGACAATTGCGGAATAAAGGGAAGCACAAAACCGTAAAAATTAAAAATGATCAAGCATTTGGCAGATTAGTACCGTTTAGCTAAAATCCTTACGGACCTTACACATACGGCCTATCAACGTCGTAGTCTACAACGTGCCTTCACCCCCTTGCGGGGGATCGATCATTCATCTTGAGATAGGCTTCGCGCTTATATGCATTCAGCGCTTATCCCTTCCGAACATGGCTACCCAGCCATTACCCTTGGCAGGATAACTGGAACACCAGAGGTTCGTATCTCCCGGTCCTCTCGTACTAAGGAGATCTTCTCTTCAATGATCGTGCGCCCACACCAGATAGAGACCGAACTGTCTCACGACGTTCTAAACCCAGCTCACGTACCCTTTTAACCGGCGAACAGCCGGACCCTTGGGACCTTATACAGCCCCAGGATAGGATGAGCCGACATCGAGGTGCCAATCCGCGCTGTCGATATGAACTCTCGAGCGCGATCAGCCTGTTATCCCCAGAGTACCTATTGTTCGTTGAGCGATGGCAATCCCACATTCAACCACCGGATCACTAAGCCCCACTTTCGTGCCTGCTCGTCCTGTCGGACTCGCAGTCAGGCTCCCTTATGCCTTTGCACTCTACAGACGATTGCCGACCGTCCTGAGGGAACCTTTGGACCCCTTCGTTATTCTTTAGAAGGGAACCGCCCCAGTCAAACTGCCCATCTGGCACTGTTTCCTGTCTGGTTTCACAGAGCAGAGTTAGAATCTAGATATCAACAGGCTGGTATTTCACTGATGGCTCCACCCCGGCTAACGCCGGAGCTTCAAAGCCTCCCAGCTATGCTACACAGTCAAAATCCAAATCCAATACCAGAATGCAGTAAAGGTTCTGGGGTCTTTTCGTCTTGGTGCGGGTAGACGGCATCTTCACCGCCGCTACAATTTCGCCGAGTTCCTCCTCGAGACAGCGCCCAAGTTGTTACACCATTCGTGCGCGTGGGAACTTACCCCACAAGGAATTTCGCTACCTTAGGACCGTTATAGTTACGGCCGCCGTTTACTGGGGCTTCAGTTCGAAGCTTCTCTGCCTTGCGGCAAATGACCTCTCCCCTTAACCTTCCAGCACCGGGCAGGTGTCACACCCTATACGTTCTCTTTCGAGTTAGCAGAGTGATGTGTTTTTACTAAACAGTCACCCGGGCCTCTTTACTGTGACCATTCGGGCTTCGGACGTGATGTCCTACACCCATTTGGCACCCCTTCTCCCGAAGTTACGGGGTGATTTTGCCTAGTTCCTTAAGGAGGATTCTCTCGAGCACCTTGGCATATTCTGCCTATCTACCTGTGTCGGATTCCGGTACGATCGACCACGAGACTCCCTTGATGGTTTTTCTCGGCAGCCTGGCATTCGCCACTTCCCTCGCACTTGCGATTGAGGTCCCCGTCAGCTCTTACCCCGTCTTGCGACGGAGCTACGGCTTTGGACGCAGACATCCAACACTGCGCATGGCCTAGCCTCCTGCGTCACATCAAGGTGATAACGTTCGTAGTCGGTTCAGGAATATTAACCTGACCTCCATCGATTACGCCTTTCGGCCTCACCTTAGGATCGACTAACCCTGGGCGGATTAACCTTCCCCAGGAAACCTTAGATTTTCGGTGCTACAGTTTCTCGCTGTAGTTTTCGCTACTCATACCAACAGTATCACTAGTGCTTACTCCAGCATTCCTCTCGGTATGCCTTCAACGCTTAGCACTACGCTCCCCTACCCCTCGTTTATCCGAAGACAAACGAAGCCATGACTTCGGTTATAAGCTTGAGCCCCGATCATTTTCGGCGCGAGATCACTCGACCAGTGAGCTGTTACGCACTCTTTAAATGATGGCTGCCTCTAAGCCAACATCCTGGCTGTCTGTGTGATCTCACTTCCTTTACCACTTAGCTTATATTAGGGACCTTAATCGATGGTCTGGGCTGTTTCCCTCTCGAGCAAGAAGCTTAGCCCTCTCACTCTGACTTCCGAGATACAGTAAGCGGTATTTGGAGTTTGGTTAGGTTTGGCGGCCTGGTAAGGCCCCTAGCCTATTCAGTAACTCTACCCCCGCTTAGTAATTCCTCGAAGCTAGTCCTAGAACTATTTCGGGGAGAACCAGCAATTGCCACGTTTGACTAGCCTTTCACTCCGATCCACAGCTCATCCCGAATCTTTTCAACGATAATGGGTTCGGTCCTCCACTTCGTTTTCACGAAGCTTCAACCTGGCCATGGATAGATCACGTGGTTTCGGGTCTATTATGTGCTACTTGGTCGCCCTATTCAGACTCGGTTTCCCTGCGCCTGCGTCCCAGAAGGGACTTAAGCTTGCAACACATAATAACTCGTTGGTCCATTATGCAAAAGGTACGCCGTTAGCCATTTTTGCCTTGCGGCAAACATAGGCCTTCGACAGCTTGTAGGTTTATAATTTCAGGTTCTATTTCACTCCCCTCCCGGGGTTCTTTTCAACTTTCCCTCACGGTACTTGTCCACTTTCGGTCAGACGGAGTATTTAGGCTTAGCCCATGGTCGGGCCAGATTCCTGCCAGATTTCCCGTGCCCGGCAGTACTTGGGATCCTTCTAGGCCGCTTTGAGATTTCGCATACGTGGCTCTCACACTCTATGGCGTGTTTTTTCAAACACCTCTGCTATCTCATTGCATACCACATTGAAGTCCCGCAACCCCAGCAGGCAAGCCTGCTGGTTTAGCCTGTTCTCTCTTCGCTCGCCGCTACTAAGAGAATCCCATTCGGTTTCTTTTCCTGAGGCTACTTAGATGTTTCAATTCGCCTCGTTTAGCTTTTTACGCCTATGGATTCAGCGTAAAATAACTGGATATGAGTCCAGTTGGGTTGTCCCATTCGGAGATCTCCGGATCAAAGCCTATTTGCGGCTCCCCGAAGCTTATCGCAGCTTACCACGTCCTTCATCGCCTGTGTCTGCCAAGTCATCCATTATAAACCCTTTGTAGCTTGATCATAAAACTGTCCTTGACCAGGGCGCGAGAAACCCCCGGCCAAGAAAAAACACTCGGCATTGCACTACCCTTTATTCCACAATTGTCAAAGAGCTACTCTGCCGGAAGCCGTTGCCGCCGGCAGAAAAATATGCTCACAACCGATCGTCCGAGAAATATCTGGTGGAGCCGAGGAGGATCGAACTCCTGACCCCCTGCTTGCAAAGCAGGCGCTCTCCCAGCTGAGCTACGGCCCCGAAGGGCTTATCGTATGGTGGGCCCGAGGGGAGTCGAACCACTGACCTCGTCCTTATCAGGGACGCGCTCTAACCAACTGAGCTACGGGCCCATAAAAGTCAGTGGTAGAAATTATGGGGACGTAAGACAAAGGTAGCACCTACCTTTTTATAAGAAGGTAGGTGCTACCTTTGTAGCCTTAGTCCCCATAATTCTTACCAAATATAAAAAGCCAAGTCATTCTCAAAGAGAGATTCTGTCAATAAACTGCCATCCTCTCAAAGAAGGACTTACCACATTTTCTCTACCCTATCATAAGAATAGAAAGGAGGTGATCCAGCCGCACGTTCCCGTACGGCTACCTTGTTACGACTTAGCGCCAATCATCGGTTTTACCTTCGGCCTATCTACATAGGACTTCGGGTACTCCCGACTCTCATCGCTTGACGGGCGGTGTGTACAAGGCCCGGGAACGTATTCACGGCAGCGTGCTGATCTGCCATTACTAGCGATTCCGGCTTCATGGAGTCGGATTGCAGACTCCAATCTGAACTGGGGGTAAGTTTTTGAGATTAGCTCCCCCTCGCGGGTTGGCAACCCTTTGTCTTACCCATTGTAACACGTGTGTCGCCCAGGGCATAAAGGCCGTACTGACTTGACGTCATCTCCACCTTCCTCCTGGTTATCCCAGGCAGTCTCCTTAGAGTGCCTCTGATCCGGCAAGCCGGATCAGAGTTGCAACAAAGGATAATGGTTGCGCTCGTTGCGGGACTTAACCCAACATCTCACGACACGAGCTGACGACAGCCATGCAGCACCTGTGCAGGCTCCTGACTTGACAGGTCGTTCCACTTTCATTTCACTACTTCCTGCATGTCAAGCCCTGGTGAGGTTTTTCGCGTAGCTTCGAATTAAACCACATGTTCCACCGCTTGTGCGGGCCCCCGTCAATTCCTTTGAGTTTTAGCCTTGCGACCGTAGTCCCCAGGTGGAGCACTTAATGCGTTAGCTGCGGCACCGAATCCCGAAGGACCCGACACCTAGTGCTCATCGTTTACGGCTAGGACTACCAGAGTATCTAATTCTGTTTGCTCCCCTAGCTTTCGCAATTTAGCGTCAGTGATGACCCAGAAAATCGCCTTCGCATCTGGTGTTCTTCTCGATATCTACAGATTTCACCCTTACACCGAGAATTCCATTTTCCTCTGTCACACTCAAGCCGGGCAGTTTGGAAGGCAGTTCTCCGATTGAGCCGGAGTATTTCACCCCCCACTTACCTGGCCGCCTACTTGCCCTTTACACCCAATAATTCCGAGTAACGCTAGCCACCTCCGTATTACCGCGGCTGCTGGCACGGAGTTAGCCGTGGCTTATTCTGCAGGTACCGTCAGCTTCAGGGTTATTGACCCTAAAGGTTTCTTTCCTGCCAAAAGAGGTTTACGATCCGAAAACCTTCATCCCTCACGCGGCGTCGCATAGTCAGGCTTTCGCCCATTGCTAAAGATTCTCGACTGCAGCCTCCCGTAGGAGTCTGGGCAGTGTCTCAGTCCCAGTGTGGCTGACCATCCTCTCAGACCAGCTAAGCGTCTTAGCCTTGGTAGGCCATTACCCTACCAACTAGCTGATGCTACGCAAGCTCATCCCTTAACGACAGGCCTTGCGGTCCCCGTCTTTGAACATAAAATTATGCAATCTCATGATCTCATCGGATATTACTCCTATTCTCATAGGGCTATGTCCGGTTAAGGGGAAGATTACTTACGTGTTCCTCACCCGTTTGCCGCTATTCCCTTGCGGGAATCGCTCGACTTGCATGCCTAATCCACGCCGCCAGCGTTCACTCTGAGCCAGGATCAAACTCTCCAAAAATAACTTGGCTTTTTTGTAAACTTTGGCTAATTGAATTGAATCGGACAATCGATTGTCAAAGAACGTCTGCAAAAAATGTTTTATAAGATTAACAGATAAACGCTTGATGTCAAGAAAATTGTTTGACTATTTCAATAAAGCCGCAAATGGCTTATTTTGCAAGGGTTTTAAGATGAAAAAGAACCCAGAAGGCGGGTCAAATTGCCCCCAAAAACCATGCCTCTTTCGCGGGAGGACAGGAGGGTTTGGCTGATGACCCCCAGGGAATCCGTAAAGTTCTGGTTGGCGGGAAAATCACTGCCCCAAAGGATATGGGCAATATCCGTCACTTCCAAAGCTCCTGATAAAGAGGCCGGCGACTTGGAGCCGCTGGTGTCAAAATATAAATTCCTGAAATACTCTCCCGGCGCTTTGCCCAAATCCTTGACAAAATTGCGCTTGCGCAGCATCGCATACGTGGAATCAAAACGTTCTTTGACGATGGGCAAAACCCCGCCATAGTGGGCAAAAATAAAATTCACGCCGGGATGCCTTAAAAATACGCCGGACATCATCATTTTGCCGATGCACATGGACACGTCAAAAACATATTCCAAGACCGGGCTTAACAAGGGGTCGCGCACGCGCTGTTCGCCGATGGGGTCCATGATCTGGGGATGGACGTGGATGGGAAAATGTTTGGCGCGGGCGAACGCGTACACGTCTTCAAACAGAGCATCGTCGAGATAGGTCCCCTGATAACTGGACGCGAGGGAAATGGCTTTGAGCCCCAGGTCTTCCATGCGCTTTAATTCCCGGGCGATGGCTGATGGGGCGTCCACCGGAATAATGCCGGCACCAACGAAACGGTCCGAATATTTTTTCACAAGATCGGCAATGGAAGAATTATATACGGAACACAATTTCTCCCATCCGCCCATGTTCAGGTGCGCGTCGCTGGTGGGATAGACCAGCAAAGCCCGGTCCACATGATACTCGTCCATGAGACGCAGTTGTTTGTCCGCGTCCGACCAATGCTCCTTGAAGAACGCTGTTTTCTGCGCCACGTCGGGCGGCATATAATGGCTGTGCGCGTCAATGACCATCAGACCATCTTACTGTCTTTGAGGATCTTGTCCGCGGCCTGCAGGGCCTTCATGAGTTCCGGCAAAAGGTGGATGTTGATGGAAACGCCTTTGGCCGTCGGGA
Organism: Candidatus Omnitrophota bacterium; assembly: GCA_030650275.1. Taxonomy (NCBI): domain Bacteria; kingdom Pseudomonadati; phylum Candidatus Omnitrophota; species Candidatus Omnitrophota bacterium. Next base: position 13,127 of record JAUSEK010000012.1, read on the forward strand.
CCATTTGGTCAGAGCCCTGGGTCAAGGTCCATATGCGCACATCAACCAGGTCATTGCCCTTGAACTCACGGATGCCCACGCGGACTTCCTGGAACTTATTTTTGGGAAACACTGAAACGGTTTTGTCCATGATGTTCCTTTCAACCGGCCTGCTCACCGGCTCGCAGGCGCGCTAAGCGGTCCGGCTTATTCGCCGGACCAGCGCCCTACTTCGCCTGCGTCTGTTGATAGTCAATGATGGGTTTGGTCCATGTCGTCAATTGATTGATGACCGCCAACTCCAAAGGACAGGCAATATTCCCTATTCCTTCGACTGCATAGGTTTATTTTGCTTGAGTCTGTTGATAGTCAATTATTGGCTTAGTCCATGTTGTTAACTGATTAATGACTGCTAATTCAAGGGGACATGCGTTTGCTGGTACTGACAATGCAAAGCTGACCATGTCTGCCACGGCCACCGGGTCCATCAAACGGTCGCGCTGTTCCTTGGCCACGTCTTTCAAATGATCGGTCAGATCTGACGCGACGACACCGGGCAACAATGAAGTGACCTTGATATTGTGTTCGCGCATTTCCCAGAACAGGCCTTTGAGGAACGAACGCAAACCCATTTTCAGGGAACTGTAGGCCAAAAATCCGCGCGGGATGGGGTCCACCAGCGTCGAACCGGAAACCACGCTGATGATCTGCCCGCTCTTGCGCGCCACCATGTCGGGGATGACCAGGCGGATCAGGCGCACATAGCCCAAATAATTGACATGGGCGAGCATTTCAAAATCCTCAATGGGCTGTTGGTGGAATGGATGCTGGCTGGAAACGCCGGCCACGTTGACGAGAATATCAATTTGTTTGAAATGTGCCTTGGCCTTTTCCACCAAATTCTTAAGGTCTTCCAGTTTGGCCACGTCGGTCGGAATGCCGACGGCCTCGATGTGATATTTGCTTTTTAATTCCTGCACAGCCGCATCCAAAGGCCCCTGCGTGCGCGCGGCCAGCACCACATTGGCCCCGTGCTCGGCCAAACGCGCGGCAATGGCACGGCCGATGCCGCGGCTTGCCCCGGTGATAAGGGCTGTCTTGCCTTTGAGATCAACCAAAACATGTGCCATACATTTCCTTTCCTGAATGGTCATTCCCCGAATACATCAGGGATGGACTTTTGCCGCAACGGCGTTGAAGGAATGATCTTCGGAACAAAAATGATCTGGGCCAGCATCAAACAACCGATCGCGAAAAACGTCAGGCCGAAATTCATCTGGATGAAATTGCCGCTCAAATAAAACCCTAAGCCGCCGCTGAAAAACCGCACCGAAGAATTCAACGCCGCCAGTTCCGGCCGGTACATGTCCGAAAGATCCGTCAGCACCGTGGATATACCGTTGTGGGCAATGGTCCAGCCGACGGAGATCATGGAAAGCACCAGGGCCAAAAACGCCAGCGAATAATGGCCGTATAAAGCCATGGTGGATAATCCTAAGATCGCGATCCCTATATAGCAGGAATTAACGCGGCCATATTTATCCGTGACCACCCCGCCGATGAGCTGTCCCGCCACAGAGGCAATGGCCGTTAAAATGATCAAAGAACTGATGGTCAACTGATCGTAATTGTAGACCTTATCCAGATAAACGCCATACCATTTGCATACGCCGTGAAAGAACAAACTCATGAAAAAAATAAAGATCAGGATGCGACGCAAACCGGCCAGACGAAAAGCATCGCCATAATTGACCTTGACCCCGGTATTGGCCTCCATGCCTTCCTCGGGACAGAACCATAAACCGAAAACAAGTACAAAGCCCAACAGCGCCGGGACCGCGAATAGCCAATGCCAGTCGGCAAAAGCGCTTAAGACCAGCCCCAGCAAGGCGCCAAAGAACGACGAACTGAAAAACAACCCCAGGACCCGGCCGCGGATGTCTTTTTCAAATATCTTGCCCAGCGTCATGATCGCCAGCGGTGTGACGGCCGCGGCACCGATGCCCGCGATGACCCGCCCCAAGAGGATCATATTGAGCGAATCCGTCCACAGGCACATCCAGTTGCCGAAACCGCACAGCGCAACAGCCGCGATCATCAAATTTTTGATGGAGAACCGCACGGCCAGCGGCGCGTAAAAAAGCGCGCATACGCCATAGGGAATGATATAGAACGGGATGATGCCCGCCGCATCCCCCATTGGAACATTCAAAGAGCGGCTGACCGCCGGAATGACCGCGGTCAGGGCTGAAATGTTAAATGAAACAAGAACGTTGGTACAGCAAAAGAAAAATAAGATCCAACGTCTGCTAACGGGCGATCGATCATCGCCCCTACTTACTGACATGGGCTTCAGATTCGATCACTTTCTTGAATATCTGCAGGTTATCCTGCGAATGCTTGTTGATGAACCCTTCGATCTGCTCGGCGGTGAATTTGGTGAATTTGGGGTCCATTTCAAAATCCTGGATCCATTTCATGGAAATGCCGCCTTGAACTTCGGTATAGAACCACACAATTTTCATATACAAAAATGGGAACAGCGGGTCCCAACGCTGGGCATAGGCGAATTTCAGGTCCTTGTATAACCAGCGTTTGGACACCCATGACTTGCCATCCTCATCGGTCAGGCGAAAGGTGATCTCGTTGCCCTTGTGCTCCAGCACATCAGCGCTGGCATATTCCTTGCCGAACAATTCAGTCCAGCGTTCAATCTTGTTGGAAATATCAAAAATCAACTCGTATGGCGCATTGATGATGATTGAATTTACTGTATGTCCCATATCTGCCCTCCCTAAATAAATATTGACTAATAATCAATAAATAATTATACTTACATCAATTAGTGCCCCGGTGGTGTAATGGATCAGCATGCAGCTCTGGCGATGTCTGAGGCGCGGGTTCGAATCCCGCCTGGGGTACTAAAGGCCTTAAAGATCGAGCCAGAGCGATTTTTAAGGCCATCTTTTTTCTTGCAAAGAACAGTTAAAAATGATATATTTTAATTAATCGATTTTCGCCAGAGCTGTATGTTATCCAGTTTCATTAGGCCGCGATCACTCGCGGCCTTTCTTTTTATGTTTGCAACCACCCTTTTAACCTCATTCCGGACGCATGATAATTCTTGGCTGGCACCGATTCCCGATTCTCCACGGCGCGCTTCCCTTCTGCCCTTCTCTCGTTGGGCTGTCCCCCATTCCCAGGGTCAAGACTAGTTGGGCGTTCTAATTTAATGAATCGTGTCTTTTTTAAACTACAGCCAAGATAAATTTAATCTATAAAATAGCGACTACCCTGCTCCAACCCGCTCCCGCATTCCTTACTTTAACAGGTAAACAAGACACCGTAAACCCAAACGGTTTCGGGATGGTGCCTAAATTACCCAAACGTTCCATGTGACAATACTCGCGCTCGCGTCCGAGGAAATGGCAGGGCCAGATCTTACTCTTGTCCTTGGTGGTCAAAAATTCCTTGAACATCAAAAAACACGGGCGGTCAAGGCCGATGGTGTCAATGCCCATCATCTTGATGCCCGCATCCAGCAAATACTCCACGGCATCGGGCATCATGCCCACATATTTGTTCACGTAATCGTCGGTCCCCAACAACTTGTCCCCACCCGTATAAATGAGCACAATGTCCATTGGCTTTAAAATATATTTGATCTTTTTCAGCGCGGCAATGACATGGTCCTTGGTGATGGCATCGGGGAATTTCAAATGGGTGAGATCCAAAACCACGCCGGGGCCATAACACCACTCCAGCGGCACGTCCATGATCTGTTTGGCCGGCTTGCCCTCGCACATACTTCCATAATGGAACGGCGCATCCACATGAGAGCCCATGTGCACCGACGAATGCACCACTTCCAAAGACGGCATTTCGCCGCCGGGGATCTCCTCTGCCGTAGCAACACGCTCGCCTTTGTCAAAACGCTCCTGGCCCCCGGGCTGTTTGCTCATCACCACCCAGTTGAAATGTTCAACACCCTGCGCATGCGTGATGCGGTCGATCTTGGCATCGTGCGTTTCGACAAGTGTGTCATCTATGGGTAAACTAAGGTCTATAATTTTCATAATGCCTGGATTCCCGACAGAAACATTCGGGAATGACAATTGGATTAATGCTCATGCCCACAGCCGCAGGAATGGCCGCCACTGGCCTGGGCCTTGGATCTTAGAATGCCGATGATCTCATTGAACGAATGCGTCTTTTTCAATTCATTGTCCTTAAGCGCGATGCCCAGTTCCTTTTTGATACCGACCGAGATCTCCACCATTTCCGTTGAGTCAATGTCCAAGGACTCGTCCAGTTTTGCGCCGGGGATGATCTCGCTGTCCTTGATATCCAGAACCTTTTTGAAGATGGCTTTGACCTTGCTTTCGAGGTCTGTCTGGGTCTGCATTTTTTTCTCCGTTTAATGTTTTTAAAGTTTCTGCAGGACTAAAACGCAGTTGATCCCGCCGCGTCCGCGGTTGATGATCAAAGCATTCTTGATAGTTTTTGCCTGCGCTTTGTTGGGGCAATAATCCAGGTCGCATTCCGGGTCCGGTGTCTGATAATTGATGGTCGGCGGCACCATGCCGTGTTCCATGGCCAGCACCGTCGTGATGACGTCCAAAGCCCCGCAGGCGCCCAGCATATTGCCGAACACCGACTTAGGCGCGGACACCGGTACCTTCTTCGCGTAACCGTTAAAGGCCTGTTTGATGGCTTTTGTTTCGGTGATGTCGCCCAAAACTGTTGCAGCACCATCAGCGCAAATATAATCAATGTCTTTGGGGGAAAGCCCGGCATCGTCCAGGGCTGATCTGATGGCACGGGCCAATTGTTTGGCATCCGGCGCCGGATCAATGCGGTTGACAGCATCGGTGGTGGACGCATAACCGATGATATTGGCATAGACATGGGCTTTACGCTTGATGGCCCGTGACTGCGGTTCCAGCGTCAAGACCCCGGCACCTTCGGCAATGGCCAAACCATCGCGGTTTTTGTCAAACGGCCGATACGCTTGGCGCGGGTCATCATTGCGTTTGGACAAAACCCCTGACGTGTTGCAGCACAAAAGCGCGTAGGGCGTCACCGGCGCTTCCATGCCCCCGGCCAAAATAAAATCGCATTTGTTACGGATGATGGTCCTGGCCGCGTAGCCGATGGCCATCAAAGAACTGGCCCTGTCCGCGACAATGGTCTTGGAAAAACCTTTGATGCCGTAATGAATGGATATCTGCCCCTGCGGTGCCGCGGGAAACCACGCGGAGGCCATGAAAGGACTCACCCCTTCCCGGCCTTCCAGATACATATCGCGCAACTCGGTCTCGGCATACAGCCAACCGCCCAAGGCATTGCCCATAAAGATCCCGACGCGCTTTAAATCCTCGTCAGGCAGATTAATGCCCGCGTCATTCAGGCACATTTCAGAAGCCACCAAAGCCATATGCGAAAAAAGATCTATCTTCTTTAAAAGCCGCGATGAGACATTGCTATAAGCATCCAATTCTTTGACAGTCCCGGCAATGCGCGACGGATAAGCGCTGGCGTCGAAACGCTCGATCTTTTCAACCGCGCTCCTGCCATGGGCCACATTGGCCCAGAACACTTTTTTGTCCATCCCTGACGGGGATATGACGCCTAAACCGGTGATCGCAATGGGGTCCATTAGGAATACCTTTGCAAGGTCATGGCTGAGTGAATGCCGGAAAAACCACTGGATGTCTTAAGAATACAATTAACTTTCTTCTGTATCGCTTCGTTGGGAATGTAATACAGATCACATAAGGGGTCCGGTTCCTGCTGATTGATGGTCGGCGGCAAAATGTTGCGCTCAAAGATCAGGGAACTCAAAGCCAGCTCTATTCCGTTGGCACCGGCCAAAGGATGGCCGATCATGGACTTCACCGAACTGATGGGAACTTTATACGCGTACGGGCCCAAGGCCATCTTATAAGCGCTGGTCTCGAACACATCGTTCTGGCGCGTCGAGGAACCATGGGCGTTGACATAATCAATGGTTTCGGGTTTGATGCCGGCATCTTCCAGGGCCAAGGTAATGCTGTCGGCCATGGCATCGCCTTCCGGCGGCAGATCGGTCATGTGATAAGCATTGCAGGTGGTGCCGAAACCGGTGATCTCGCAATAAATGCGCGCCCCGCGTTTGAGGGCGTGCTCCAATTCTTCAACGACCAAAAGCCCGGCGCCTTCGGAAATGACAAAACCGTTGCGTTGATTGTCGAACGGCCGTGAGGCCCCGGCCGGATCATCATTGTGCACGGAAAGGACATTGACAGTGTCAAAAGCGCCGAACGTGATGGGGGTGACGGGCGCTTCACTGGCGCCGGTGAGCATGATGTCCGCGTCCCCGTCGCTGATGGCCTCAAAAGAAAACCCGACGGAGTCCGTGCCCGCGGTACAACCCGTAGAAATGGTATTGCAAACACCCTGAAGGCCATACTTGGCGGAAAGTTCACTCGAAGGCGTGTTGAACATCGCGGCATCGTATAGGTCCGGACGGACAATAAGCGGATTGATGGGTTTCTTGCCGCTGTCCGTGACCAGGGCGAATTCTTCTTCCATGTATTTGGTGCCGCAAATGGCATTGGCCAAAGACACGCCCATGCGCTCTTTGTCCACTTTGAAGAGATCCAAACGGGAATCCTGCAAGGCCATGCGGCCGGCCACCATGGCGAATTGGACATAACGGTCCATGCGTATGGCTTCTTCAAACGTAAGACCCAAAGCCACGGGGTCAAAATCACGCACCTGGGCCGCGATCTTGGTGTTAAAGAGCGACACATCAAATTCTGTGACCCGGCGCACAGCCGAAACGCCCTTGATCATGGCGCTGTAACAGGCATCATTGCCGATGCCGTTGGGCGCGATGATGCCGACGCCCGTGACAACCACCCTGCGTTTCTTATTCTTATTCATCAATGCCTCAACGTTTCGTCCATCAAATTGTTATGGCTGGCAATGACCTGCCAGCGGTCCTTACCTTTTTTCCACGTCATGGTGTAGCGGCGGATGACCCGCTTGCCGCCTTCCGCGTTGATCTCAACCGTAAAGATCAAATATTGCAAAATGGCGATGTCCCCGTGGAGTTTCATCTGAACAGGACGCAATTCGCAGATGGCGATATTCGTATTCTTGGTCCAGAACCCCACCCATTTCTCCAGCCACGGACGGTCAACGGGAATGGGGCTTTCATGGCCATAGCCGATCATGTCAGGATGAATGTATTTAATAAATTCATCCACACGCTTGTTGATCAAATGGTCCCAATGCGTTTCCACGCAACCCCACACCTCACGCTCTTTTTCCCCCCAATACTCTGGGATCCATGACGCTAATTGACTCATATGGCCTCCGCTTTTAATTTTAAACCAAATGCGTTCTTCACATGTTCCACACTAAAGAATTTTCCCGTCCGCTCAACCTCATGCACCATATCCACGACGCGTTCGTTGAGCGGCGCATGGCCATGCAGACCTTTAGCCAAACGCACCGCTTCCCCGTTAATGAACTCTATTTCGCTCGTCTTGCCGCGCAGGATGCTCTGCAAAATAGAACCGTACAACGGTTCTTTGCTCAAACCGGTCAGGGTTTTGTTGATGATCCCAGCACTTTGTTCAAGCGGCATATTGGCCAAACCTAAAATTCTTTCCTTCGGGAAATCCGGCATGGAAACCATCTCGATCTTCGCCTGCCGCACAATGTCCAGCCCTTCCTTGAGCAGCAGAATGCTCAAACGGCACAGGTCCAGATCAGCAAAGGTCTCCTGCATGGACTTGCCGACCAGCGCCGGGATGCAATTGTTGAAATTCACAAAAAGTTTCAGGTACTTCATCCCCATGATGTCGGGGCTCATCACCACTTTAAACGCCTTGCCCAGGACCTCACCGGCCTTATGCGCGGCCGGGTCCAAAGGCGCCAAGGGACGGCCGATGATCCAATCGCCTTCAAAATTGAAAGTCACCTCGCCGGGTTTGACGTAAGTAGCGCCGAACATCACGATGCTTGACATTTGCCGGCCGCGGTCAAGATGGTTGCTCAATAAATGGTCCGCCTGTACGCCGTTCTGGCTTGTCAAAACAAGGCCTGTTCCCAGATATTCACTATTTTGCTCAAAGGCCTTTTCCAGGTCTTGCGTCTTGACGGTAAAAATGACCAGGTCATAGGGTTTGTCCAGACGCAAGGCGGTGCGCACGCGAATATTCTCACTTCCCCGCACGCCCTTGATGGTCAGACCATTGGCCTTGATGGCCTTCACCTGATCGGGCCGGCCCACTAAAAGCACGTCCTGCCCTGCCTTGGTCAAATAACCGGCGACAACACAACCGATGGCGCCGGCACCGATGACCGCGATCGTCATGCCTGCCCCTTATAATGAAGACCAACCTCATCCATGATACGGATCATCAACGAATAGAAGGCCTTGGGCACTTCCGTCGTGAAAGCGGCCACAATGTCCTTTTCCTCAACCTGCGTCGAGGCGCGCTGCTGCGCGTTCTGTTCGGCCTTTTTATTCACCACTTCCTGCGCGATGCCGCGATGGAAAATGGGAATAAGATTGAGCATCCTGTTGTATTTAGCCAGGGCCGTGGGCTCCCAGGCCATTGTCGTGTGAACGCTGACCATTATTTTACTTCGCCGCGGACACGCGCGAGTTCGCCTCCCATTTGGAAATGTTATTCATGAAATCCTTCACGCACAATTTCACCTTGATATGATAGTTGCTTTCCATGATCCGGTGGATGCGTTCCGGCTTGGAATAATATTCACGCATGCACCAGGCCCCCAAACGGCCGACCTCCTCGATGCTGAGATGATCGGTGGGGATGACCGGATGCTGGAAATCCCAGTCCTTGAGATCGATCTTGTCCGGATCGAACCATCCTTTCTTGATCCCGTAACGCCAGTCCGGAGAATTGGGCACCGGCGTCAAATAATCCAGGGCAAAAATGTCCGAATCGATCTCATCGGCAACGCGCAAACGTTCCTTGATCTTCGCTTCCGTGTCCTCTTTGAGGCCGATCAATACCGTCCCGACACTGCCGATATCATTTTCACGCAAAATATCGACCGTCTTTCTGATCTGCGCGATGGTCACTCCTTTGCCGGTCTTGCTCAAGGTCATATCGTCCTCGACCTCCACACCCGTTAACGCCAAAAACAAGCCCGCTTTTTTCATCAACGGCAGGATCTCGTGCTGGGAGACCCATTGGTCGGCACGGCCCAAACACACCCAGTCGATCTTGTTGCCGCGCTTGAGTTTCTCCTCGCAGAATTCGATCATGGCGGCGGTGTCCGTATTGAACGCGTCATCCTGAAAAACAACCGTGTTGATCCCGTATTGCTTCTCTAAAATATCCAGTTCATCAACGATGCGTTTGCCTTTCAGCCCCCGCCAGGACGTGAAATCTTTGGCGGCGGTGCGGCTGTCATAAAGCGCCCATTCATAACAAAAATGACATTTGCCCGGACAACCGCGGGACGTCATCAATTCCGCGAACGGTTTCCAATAGGTGTGCCCGACATATTTGTCCATGGGGAACAGATCATAAGCCGGCATGGGCAGGACGTTCAAATCAGGGATCAGATCACGGTGCGGCCCCACGACAATGGCCCCGTCTTTCTGACGGGACACCAGGCCCGGGATCTCCCGTTCATTCCTGGGATCGCCCGCGGCCATATTATTGATCAGGTCCTCCATGGTCAATTCCGCCTCCCCGATCATGATGTAGTCAATGGTCGGGTTCAAGCGCATCTGGCGTTCGTAATCGCCGGAATACCATAACCCCCCGGCCACGGTCCTGACCTTAGGGCTAGCTTCTTTGATGATGCGAAGCCCCTCATTAAAATACCAGATGACCGCGGCACCGCAGGTGGAATGCAGCAATTCCCCGACAAAAACAATGTCCGGCTTGCTGTTTTGAACGAATTTCAGCATCGCCTCCCAGTCCATGTCCAGCGCGCGGGAGTCGAGCACTTCCACCTGGGCTAGATTTCTTTCACGCAAATAGGCGGCCAGCTGCGCGTGCATCTGATTGGCGGCTTTGTGGTTGCCGTGTGAATCCCATGCTTTCAACGGCGGTGTCAAAAATAGAACTTTCATAACGTTCTCCTGTTATTGTACGGGCGGGGTTACCCCGCCCCTACGTTCATTTAAAACCACGACGTGACCAGCGGCTTGCCTCCCGGCGTCTGGTCAGTGGTGACTGTTTTGATCTGTGTGTATTCATACAGCCCTTCTTTGCCCAATTCCCGTCCAAAACCGCTTTGTTTATACCCGCCGAACGGCACGGCATTGTCAAAAGCGCCATAGGTATTGATCCAGACCGTGCCGCAACGTAAACGTTTGGCCACACCATTGGCCTTGGCCAGATCCTGCGTCCACACCATGGCCGCGAGACCATACTTGGTTTCATTGGCCAGATGAACCGCCTCATCAACGGATGTAAAAGGCATCACGCACAATACCGGGCCAAAAATTTCTTCCTGCGCGATGGTCATGTTGTTGCGCACGTCAATAAAGATCGTGGGTTCAAGATAAGCCCCTTTAGGATTTGTCCCCGCCGGAACTTTACCGCCGCACACCAATTTTGCCCCTTCTTTCTTGCCCTGTTCGATCAAACGCAAAACAGCGTCGCGATGGGTAGTATTGACCAAAGGACCGAACTCGGTCTCAAAACTGTCCGCCGGGCCTATCGTTAATGTTTGGGCGCGTTTCACCAGTTGCCCGACGAATGTCTTATAAATTTTGTCCTCCACCAAAAGCCGCGACCCGGCCGTGCACATCTGTCCCTGATTCATAAAAATGGAAGCCAAAGTCCCGCCCACCGCCGCTTCCATATTGCAATCGGCAAAAACGATGTTGGGAGATTTGCCGCCCAATTCCAGCGTCAATTTCTTAATGCTCTTGGCGGCCTGGGCCATCACCGCTTTTCCGGTTTCTGTTGAGCCGGTAAAAGACACCATATCCACCTGGGAATGGGAAACCAGCTCGCTGCCGGCCTGGGCACGTGAAGAACTGATGATATTTAAAACACCTTTAGGTAATCCGGCCTGGGCGATGATCTTGCCTAAAGCCATGACCGCAACACAGGCGGTCGGCGATGGTTTTAAAACAACGGTATTGCCGGCCAGTAAAGCCGGAGCGATCTTCCACGCGGCCGTGATCAAAGGATAATTCCAGGGAATAATGGCCGCCACAACACCAACAGGTTCCCGGCTGACAAGACACAGATGAGGGGACGGTATTTCTATGGTCTCGTTATTTAACGGGGTCTCGAAATTTCCAAAATATTCAAACGTATCCGCGCAGGTCGGGACATCAATGAAGGTCGCGTGCTTGATGGTCTTACCGGTTGACCAGCATTCCAGGTCCGCTAATTCTTTGGCATTCTCCCGGATCAGTTGGGCGATGCGCAATAAAAATTTTCCCCGTTCGGCCGTGGCCATTTGCGGCCAGCGGCCGTGGTCAAAAGCCAGGCGAGCGGCGTTGACAGCGATCTCAACGTCCACGGCATCAGCGTCCGCCAAGCGCGCGAACACCTCGCCGTTGGAAGGATTAACGCAATCAAAATATTGACCGCTCAACGAAGGCGCTACCTTGCCTTCGAGCAACAAATCAAATTTCTCTATTTTTGATCCTATTATCATATTCATACGGAATTATGGGGACACAATACTTAATTCCTAATGCTTGTCAAACGGTTGAATTAAATATTGTGTCCCTATAATTCATTATTCCACCGGTACATTCGTCCATAATTGAAAAATACGGCTGCAAGGCGCGTACCATTTGGAAATGCGCGCGAAATCGCCTTTTAAGAACATTTTCTTCTGCGTCGTGGCCACGAACGGGTCTATTTGCCGGCTGAACACCGCCCGCCACACCGCTTCCGGCGCGTTGATGACAAATTCCGCGTCCGCGTCCTGCGCGACCTGCGTGATACGGCCGTTCTCAAATGTAAACCGGTGGGCCTGCCCTGTCTCATCCAAAATGACCGCGAGGGCCATGTTCATCGCGGTCTTGTTGCCCAATTCCTGCATCTGCGCGTCGGCATTGACTAGGCGCACGATCTCTTCGATCTGTTCTTTGGAAAATAATTTGTATTTTTTATTTTTGTCACCCCCGAATGTTTCTGTCGGGGGTCCAGAAATAGACGTGTCTGGATTCCCGACAAAAGCATTCGGGAATGACATTTTTTTATAATGAACGTCGACCAGATCCATTTTTACTTGTTCTTCCAATTCCTGAATAAGCACAAATGCATTGAATAGATCGTCCCCCACCGCGACAACGCCGTGGTTCTTAAGCACTACGATATTGTTTATTTTCAACGCTTCCACCACTGGCGCGGGGTCAGTCACTGATGGGGTTGTTTGGGCAATGGCTTTCACTTCACCCAGATAAAATTGCGCTTCAAATGTTTTAGGCGTGAAGCGGTCGTTGGATAAAAAGAAACCATTGGTGTAGGTTGTATGCGTATGCAAAACGCATTGGACCTTCGGCATCGCTTTGTAGATTGCCGTGTGCATCAGCCGCTCGCTGGATGCCTTACCTTTCCCGATAACCGCGCCCTTAAGGTCCATCGTGAGAATGTCTTTGTCCGTCAAATGTCCCAGACATGTTCCCGTGGCTGTTATCAAAACAGTATCGGCATCCAGGCGATGGGAAATGTTACCGTTAAAACCAAACACCAGCCCCTTGTCCCACAACAGACGTCCGGTCCGGATCATTTCTTCTTTTATTTGTTTCTCATTCATATCAGGTATTTCTTCGGGACCCATTCCACCAAAGGCACATAACCATGAACACCTTTGGGCGCTGTTCTTTTGCCTTCAAAAGACAAAATATCCTCGGGGTTACCCAAAAACCGCGCCTTATGTTCGGCCGGTGCTAATTGAACCGGTACGTTATGGCGTTTGGCCAAAACCGCCAGGACCAACCCTCCCATATCGCACAAAGCCCCGCTTTTATCCGCGAATTGGCAGGCCAAAACCACTTGCTTGACCAACCCCTTAAAGAACAGGAACCCGGCCATATTGTCGCAAATCACCGTCGGAACAATGCCTTTCCTGACCAGGGCCGCGCTGTTGCCTTTGCCCGCGCTAAGGTCCGGCCTACCCTCCAGAACAAAAACAGAGGCCGTCTTTGCCGGTTTAAAGGTCTTGAAAAAACCATCGGCACAAACGCCCTGTAAAAGAACAATGGATCCCGTTTTATAATCCCGCATGGATGGCGATCGCTTCCGTGATATAGGTGTTGGGCACAACGTCAAACCCCGGATAAAAACCCCGCGCCTTGGGGCCAAAGACCTTTTTATTGTTAAAGACCAAAAGTTCATCGGCATCGCGCATTTCAATGGGCATGTCATGGCCTGTGGCAACGCCTTTGGACGGCTGGGTCAAAACGATCAGCGGAATGCCGAACTCCTTGGCCAGCACCGCGATCTGGTAAGAGCCCACTTTATTGGCCACATCTCCATTGGCCGCCGAACGGTCGGAACCGATGATGATCTTGTTGACCAGCCCCTCGGCCATCAAAGCGCCGACGGTATTATCCGGGACCACGGTCACATGCGCTCCGGCTTTTTGCAGCTCCCATGCCGTCAATTTTGCGCCCTGCATGTAAGGCCGGGTTTCCGTCGCGTAAAATTTCACGCGCCTGCCTTCTTTTAAAGCGAGGAACGCGGCCATGGCCAGCTCTCCGCTGACATTGCAATGGGTCAAAATAGGATCGCCATCGGCCATATGAGCGGCGATCCGGCGCACACGCTCAAGACGGCGATGGCGGATGCTCTCCAGAAAACCTTCCACCGTGCGTACAACGGCCTTGCAGACATCGGCATTCTCATGGGCGGCTTTGCGCGCGACACCCGTGACAATGCCCGTCACTTCCGCGAAAGGAAAGGTCGGACGGGAATTGTTCAAGGCCAGGGCAATGGCTTCTATATCTTTGACCTTTGACTTTTGGCCTTTGGCCTCCAACAAAAAAGTATTCAAAACAACCAGAAATTGTCCAAAAGCGCGGGTTTTCATGTCCCGGATCACAGCAACCGCCCCCTTAACATTACGCACAGGGATATACTTGGTCTTTAAGGGGAGCAGGGTCTCATCAAGGACATAAAGCGTATTGCCCTTGATGTGCGCCGGCCAAAATAGTGGCGATTCGAACATATTATCCATGAGCGGGTCCTGTCTTCGGTTTCCCCCACCGTGCTCGTTCCTGCGCGCGGTGGGGGTCCCCCTACCGAAGCCACCCGCTGCCAGTTTATCTGTTCTCTTTTTGTTTAATAAGATTCAACGCAATGTTGATGAGCGCGCCTTCGGCCATGTAATAATCCGCGTTCATGAAACCCATTTCGCCCGTGATCAGATTATCGCTGACCGCCAGAATGGACACGGCCGGGATCTTATACAATTGGGCCAATGTCAAAAATACGGAACTGACCATGTCCACGGCAATGCAGTCCCGGTCAATGGCCTTGTTCACATGTTCTTTCGTTTCACGCAAAATAGCATCGGTGGACCAGACCTTGCCCTCATGGACGGCCAGCCCGGAGGCCTTGGCCGCGGCGATCAACTGGGTGTTAAGACCGGCGTCCGGCAAGGTCACGAGCGCGTCATCCACATAATACGGGGACACCCCGTCCCCGCGCACGCAACCCGTGGCCACGATCAGATCGCCGACCTTGATCGCGCTGGACAAAGCCCCGCAGCTGCCGATGCGGATCAGACAGCCCGTTTGACCGTTGCATAAGATCTCCGTCGTGATCGCGGTATCCGCGGCAAAACGGCCGCCGTTGATGGTGGTCACCTTGACGTCTTCATAAGTCCCCGTGAACATGGTGTATTCCATGAACGCGAATTTCTTGACGGGATTTTTCAATTTTTTCATGACGCTTTCCATGCGCTCGCGGGGGCCCGGCACAATGGCGTATTTGCCGAAATCCATCGGCAACAACTGCACCATTCCCATCAGGTCCTTGCCGGCCAAATGAATATCCCGGGTCATTCTTTCTTTTTCTACGATGGGCATACGATCTCCTGTTTTAACAATTCCTTGTCGATCTTTCCTGTCCTGTTTTTAGGCAGGCCTTCTCTTATTTCAACGGTCTGCGGCACCTTGAAATTCGCCAAATGTTCACGGGCAAAATGACGCACGTCCTGCGGTGTCAATGCGGCACCGGCTTTAAGCACCACAAAGGCCTTGAGCGCTTCGCCTTTGAGGGCATCCGATATTCCTATGACAGCCGCCTCCAGAATTCCCTCGTGCTTGCATAGGGCGCTTTCCACTTCCGGCGCGTAGACGATCTGCCCGGCCACCTTGATCATTTCTTTCTTGCGCCCGACGATATACAAAAATCCGTCCGTATCAAAACGCCCCAGATCGCCGGTATGGAACCACCCGTTGCGTTTGGCTAAAGCCGTGCTTTCAGGGTCTTTGTAATATTCCTGCATCACCACCCAGCCGCGGATGACGATCTCGCCGATATCACCGTCGTGCAGGATATTATCTTCATCATCCACGATCCGGATCTCACAATTCGGCGCCGGCTTGCCGACGCTTTCGATCTTCGGGTCATTCAAAGGCGTGACCGTATTGGGCGGGCATGTCTCGGTCATGCCCCAGCCGTTGAGGAGCTTGGCGTTGGGGCAATACTTATGGAAACGTTCCAAAATATCCGGCGAAGAGGGCGCCCCAAAAACCACCACCCAGCGCAGGGATGAAAGGTCAAATTGTTCAATATTTTTTAAGGTCAGCAGGGCCGTGTACATAGGCGGGACAATGTGAAAACACGTGACCTTGTGCCGGGCCACGTTCCTTAAAAATTCCAGCGGCTGGAAACGGTCCATCAACACCAGGGTGATGCCGAACAGGATGCAATTCTGGATATAAATGAAACCGCCGATGTGACTTAAAGGAAGGGCGCACAATTTCACGTCGCGCTCGTTTAAGTCCACGAAATGTTTCATCGCTTCCGGCGACCCGTCCAGATGGCGGTAATTCAACAAAATGCCTTTAGGATTGCCGGTCGTTCCGGACGTGTACATGATCAGCGCCGGGTCCCCTTCCTTGACTTCGGCCGGCGGCGTGCTCCCGCTACCTAAAAGCGAGGCCCACGGCTGTTCCCACGCCAGTCCGAGCGGCTGTCCCACAACAATAACGGTCTTAAGCAACGGCAGGGCCGCTTTTAAGACCTGAATGTCCACATCCGGCCTGTATAAAGCGATCAAAACTTCGGTCTCCGAATGCCCCAAACAGGAGACCAATTCCTCTGTTTTGAGCATATGGTCCAGGGGCACGACCGTGGCCCCCAGATAAAACAAGGACAGATACCCGTAAACATACTCCGGGCAATTGGGAAGATAAATGGCGACTTTAGAGGACTTGCGCACACCGGCACAGGACAGCCCTTTGGCCAATTGAAAAACCATGGCCTTAAGGTCATTAAAAGAAACCGGCTGGTCCTTAAAGATCAGGGCCGGCTTTGTCCCAAAACGATTTGCTGAAGATTGTAAGATATTGGTAATATTCATAGTATAGAATAGTAAAATTTTACTATATAATGATTAAAAGTCAAGAAATACGTATAGGCGGGAATAAAAAAATTACTTTAGGTAGGCGGACTTTGAAAAACTAGACCGGCTGATGCTGAATGTGCTCGGCCACTGAAACCTTGATGACAGACTGCCGGGTGACCCCCAGGCGCTGGGCTTCTTTATCCAATCGATGCACCATCCACACCGGAAAGTCCACATTGACCCGTTTTTGTTCCTGCTTTAAACGGCGGGATTTGCCTTTATTAAGGAATTTGGCCACGCTCCCGCCTTCGTCAAAAATCCTGTCGAACTCTTTAGCTTTCATATAACTCAACCTCCTCTTTGCGGGACCGCCTGACCGAAATGATCCTGATCTTTGCGTCCCTGTATGTAATGACGGCAGAATAACATTCGCCTTCTTTACGCCCTATGACCAGATAGCGCGGTTCATCCTTTGTTCTGGCCGGGATCTCCAATACATCAGGGTCTTCCCAGATGGCCTGCGCTTCAATGAAATTGATCCCGTGCTTTTGCTTGTTGAGAGCGCTCTTATGCTCATCGAACTCAAATTCTTCCATATATAGAAAATATACCATTTCTATACTCTTATTTCAAGGTAAATTTGATGCGAATTTGATGCGAATCTTAAAACCTTCCTGCCATTCCCGCGAAAGCGGGAATCCAGAAACAGTCTGTTACGACGCTTGAGCCATTGACCCCACCCCTAAATTAAACCACCTGCAACGAGAGTTTCGGGGCGTTTTGGTTTAAGTTTTCCTGTTCACATTGCCTCAAGAATTCCTCAGGCGTTTTGTAATCCAATGAGCTGTGCGGCCTGAAGGTATTATACTCGATCCGCCATTCTTCGATCTTGTTTTTTGCCTCCTGCATGTCCGAAAAGTAATTCTCGTTTAAACATTCATCGCGGAAGCGCCCATGGAACGATTCGACATAGGCGTTCTCAACTGGCTTGCCCGGACGGATGAAGTCCAGTTTGACCCCATGGCGATACGCCCATTCATCCAGGACCTTGGAGATGAACTCCGGACCGTTATCCACACGGATCGAATTTGGGAAGCCTTTAAGATCGACCAGCCGCTCCAGGATCCTGACGGCCCTGAACCCCGGCAACGATGTATCGGATTCAACGGTCATGCATTCCCGGGTGTATGTGTCGACAATGGACAATGTCCTGAACTTACGCCCGCTCCAGAGTGAATCCTGGATAAAGTCCATGGCCCAGCGCTCGTTGGGTCTGGTTGCTGACGGCAGAGGACTGCGCACAACAGCCGCGAACTTGCAACGCCGACGGATCCTCAAAGATAAGCCCTCCTGACGGTAAATCCTCTCGGTTCTTTTATGGTTAATGACCAGTCCTTCACGCCGGATGAGCACATAAAGCCTGATGTGTCCGTAACGCCTGTGCTTCTCGGCCAGTTCTTTGAGCCGTTGCCTGATCCTATCATTAAGATCATTTGGCTTAGGGTCATAGTGCATCACCGTCCGGGACACCAACACCAGGGTGCAGGCCCTCCGCTGGGAGAGACCGTGACGTTCGATCATGTGCAACGCCGCGTTCTTCCTGGCTTTGGGCCTTAGAAGTTTTTTGAGAGCACGTCCTTCAAGGCCCGGTTGTCCAAAGACAAGTCGGCCACAATGTGCTTGAGCTTGCTGTTCTCTTCCTCAAGCGCCTTCATCTTCCTCAAATCAGAGACCTCAAGACCTGAATACTTGGCCTTCCACTTGTAAAACGTGGCATCCGATATGCCGTGTTGCCGGCAAAGCTCGCCTGTTTTGGTCCCAGCTTGGGCATCCTTGAGCACTGCGATGATCTGTTCTTCGGTGTAGCGTTTTGCCATGTGAAGCCTCCTTGTTGGGTTAGTTTACCCTAGGAAACTCTACATGCAAATGGCTTTAATTGGTGGGGTGGGGTCAATGGTAAAACTGACGATGACCACACTGCAGATCAGCTGTCGGAAAAGGGGGTTCATTAGTAAAAATATATACTATATTTGGCAAAAAACAAGAGGTTGACGCGGTTTTTTGGAAAGCGTTTTCCAAAAAATTACAGACGCTGGATGAGATTAACTGTGGAAGCGATCTCGGCATCAACAAGGTCAAGATCATGTTGAAGGATCAGCCGGATGGATTCCGACTTTTGGGGGGATTTTTCTCTCAATTGGGCCAGTTGGCGGCTGATCTTCCTTAAAAGCGTGATCCTGGCCTTCAAGCGTCGTTTGGCCATGTCTTTGTCCACCAAAGGCAGAAAATACAAAGACAGGTCCATCTGAAAGAACGGGCGCTCCAAAGATAAAAAACTGGACTGAACGAGCCGGTCAAATTTCTTTTTGCCCTTGACGGTGATGCGGTAAACGTGTTTTTCCGGACGGCGACCCTCCCTGCCGGTCTGTTTTTCAATGAAACCCTCTTCTTCCATTTTCTGCAGAGGATAATAAATGGATTTGATCTTGATCCCGATATTGGGAGCCACGTCCGCTTCGATCTGGCGTTTGATCTCGTAGCCGTGTTTGGGGCCCGACGCTAAAAGACCTAAAAATAAAAGTTCGTGTTCGATCATGGAGCGGTCAAAGCCTTGTCCAGGTCCTTGAACAGGGCCTTGGCAACGGCGCGTTTGGCGTTGGTGCTCAAAGAGGAAAGTTCAATGCGGACCTCATTGTCAGATATCTCAACGAAAAAGATCCCGACCTCTGTCGTATTGATGTAGCCGGGGATGCCCATAACGACCACATGGCCCCTCACCTCGTCTTTTTGGAATATCAGATAGTGGTTCTCTTCAACGGCCTTCAGCACGGCCTCCATGCATTCCCAGTATCCTTTGGGATACGTCCTGGTGATGGCGTCCACGCGCCTTTTTTCCATTTCCCGGGTGGAAGAGCCCCAGAAGGTCTTGCCGACCTCAGCCACCGACGCGCACCCGGCCAGGGCAAGAGATAAAATAACGACGGCAAAAACCCTCATTTCCCGATGTTTCATGGCCCCTCCGGCTGCCCTTCGGGCAGAAGTTTGGATTTTTCCAAAGCCACGAGCTTGGAACGGGTTTTTTCCAATTCAAATTGGGACAATTTCTCGCGTTTGGTGAACTCTTGATTCTGTTTTTCCATCTCCCGCAAAACCTCCTCCAGACGGTTCTTCGTCGCCTGCAGTTCGATCTGGTCCTTCTCCATGGCCGCCACGCGGCCCAGGGCCTGCTCCAACTGGACCTTATAATTATCGCACATGCGTTCAAATCCCGAGGCCTGCGCCCGGTGTTTGGTGATCTCGTTGTGCAGGGCCTCGGTCTCTTCAACGGACGCCGGCCCCGCCGATGGCGGGGCGGCTTTCAACGCGGTGATCTGGGCATTGGCCGCCAGCAGTTCATCCCCCATGTGTTTGCGTACAGCGGCGATCTCATCCTGCAGTTCTTTGATCTTCGCCTGTCCTGCCTCCAACTGCTTCTGTAACGAAGAATTGTCCTCGCGCAAGCGATCCAAAGACTGCTGGGTCTCGGCCATCCTGGCCTTGTTCCCCTGTTGCGTCTCTGTCTTTAATTTTTCATTTTCTTTAGTCAGGGCATCGATCTTCGTCATGGCTTCCTGGGCCTGGGTCACCGCTTTCTCGGACATGAGACGCATTTCCTCTTCCAGGTCTTCAATATGTTTTTGAAGTCCCGGATCCTTCATTGCGGAGGGCATGATCGGCTGGATGGATATGGGCTGGACGGATTCTTTGCGCAGCATACTGAACAAAAATCCCAGGAGAGCGCCCGCAAAGAACATGATCCCGACGATCATATAAAAAGTCATCATAAGCGCTCCTTATAAAATACTTTTGTTTTTAAGATACCCGCAATAATCACGGACACCATCTTCCAAAGACAAAAACGGTTTCACATACCCGGCCCGGCGCAATTTGCTGATATCAGCTTGTGTAAAATATTGGTAACGCGTCTTTAAGATCTCCGGCATTTCACTATATTCAACGTGGACCGGTTTGCCCACGGCGGAAAAAAGCGCGGCGGCCAGATCATTCCACGTGCGGGCATGGCCCATCCCCAGATTAAAGATCCCGTTAACGTCCTTATGGTCCATAAAGAACAAAAGCGCGTCAACGGCGTCTTTGACATAAATGAAATCCCGCATCTGTTCTCCGTCTTTATACTGGGGGTTATAGGATCTAAAAAGCGCCATTTTCCCGTCGGAGACGACCCTGTCATAGGCCTTGGCGACAACACTTTGCATGTCCCCCTTGTGGTATTCATTGGGACCGAACACGTTAAAGAACTTCACCCCCACCATGCGGTCCTGATAGCCATGGGCCAAGACCCACTCATCAAATTTTTGTTTGGATCCGCCATAGAGATTCAGCGGTTTTAGCCGGGAAATTTTTGTTTCATCGTCACTGTAGCCCCGACTGCCGTCGCCGTAGGTCGCGGCGGACGAAGCATAGATCAAACGGGCCTTGAACTTGACGGCCCAATCGGCAACATGGCAGGAATATTCAAAATTATTGGTCTGAAAATACGCGGCATCCTGCAAAATGGTGGAACTGCACGCGCCCATGTGAAAAATACAGTCAACGTTGAAATCAAAATGGCCGCGGCGGATGAGTTTTAAGAACTCGGCCTTGTCAAAATAACGCACATATTTCTTTCCGGCCAAATTCTTCTTTTTAGGATCATCGTCGCCGTCATAATGGTCCACGGCGATGATGTCCTGACGCTTCAATTCATTGAGCTTCGCGACTAAGCAGCTGCCGATAAACCCCGCGGCTCCGGTGACGACGATCATATTCCCCCTGTGCCTGTACGGGCGCGGCTGCCGCCGTGCCCCTACCTTGTTTGCGCGGCAATTTTCTCCCCCAAGGCCTCTCCTAAGGCACCGGCGGCCTGGAAAACATCCTTAAAATCACCCAAATGCGCATAACCGGCAAACGTCAGGACTTTGGCCCCCGTTGAGGACAGCCAGATCTCCCCTGATATGGCCAGGCGTCCTTTCTCCCGGCGTAAAACCAAACGTTTTAAACGGCTATTTTGTAAAAGTTCCTCGATATATCCTTGAAAAACCAGGTTCGGTTCATCCTCCGGCGCGGCGATGATCAAAGATGTCCGGCTTTGCGCGATCCGGTCCGCCATACCCTTGATGATCATCAATGAAACGCGGTCCGATTGTTCATCAGCCGATGCCCGGGCCCCGGCCTTTAAAGGGGTGAACGCTATTTTTCCGCCGGACTTAAGAGCCGCGGCATCAACAAGAGTGATAGCAACATTGAGGGGTTTTTCAGACGGCTTGACCTGCGCCTGCCCCCCGCCAAGGCGGGGCGAGGCGTGCCAAAAACAGCCGCTGAAGGCGAATACGAAGGCCGCGCACATCAAAGGAAGAATGGACATCATTACGGGATAAATCTTAGCATAGACCGGGCAGGGGCTCAACCATAAAGCGGTTATTGTTAATGGGTAATGACGGACATGGCTTTAAGGTCAACGTTCGGGGTCGGCCGGCACAGATAATAACCCTGACCGGCGTCCACGCCCAATTCGATGAGCATATCAAGGTCCTGTTTGTCTTCAATGCCTTCCGCAACGCAGATCACATTATTTTCCCGGCAAAAAGAAGCGATCAATTTGACGATGCTTTTTTTCACGCAGTCGTAAGCCAGGCCGGACACGATGTGCCGGTCGAGTTTGATGACTTCCGGACGTGTTTCAACGATGGACTCCAGGCTGGCAAAACCGCCGCCCACGTCGTCAATGGCGATCTTGAACCCTTCCCGGCGGTAATCCAAAAGGCGGTCAAAAAATATCTTGTATTGGCTGATGGCGGAACGTTCCGTGATCTCCAAAAATACTTTCTGACTGGGCATTCCCCAGTCGCTGAACATGTCTTTGACCACAACGAACTTGTCGCTTTCAACCAGATAGGGGTCGCAATTCAAGAACAAATGCTCCTGATCAAAGAGCCGTGTCGCGATCGCCAATGCCTTTCTCCAGACCACCATTTCCAACTGATAATACAGGCCGAAACGCAAGGCGGCTTTGAACATCTCCTCCGGGTTGGATAAAATCCCCTTGGTCTGGGGACGGCTCAAGACCTCAAGGCCGAACAAACGCATGGGTTTTAAGAAATAAATGGGCTGGAAATACGGAATGATCCGTTCATGCTTGATGATCTGCCGCAATTCATGCATCACCGCGTACTGCTGCTGTGAGTGCTCGTGGTCGACTGTATGATTGCTGCGCCTCAGCACGGCTTCAATGCGGGCGAACAATTCTTCGGGCTCAAAGGGCTTGGCCAGATAATCATCCACTCCGAGATGAAAACTTTCGATCTTGTCACGGCTCTGGGTATTGGCGCTGATAATGATGATGGGGATATTTTGGGTCCGGGCATTGCTTTTTAAAAGCCGGCAGACCTTAAAGCCCTGTTGGTCCGGTAAGAGAAGATCAAGAAGGATGAGGTCCACATCGCCATTGACTTTTTCCAGGGCCTCACGGCCGTTTTTAACGGCCGTGGCCTTATACCCGTGTGTGCCCAGAAGCAATAAAAGAAGCTGGGAGATCGCGGGTTCATCATCGACGACCAAAATCCTTTGATTGTTGAGCGTACCGCTGTCCATCGCCAGGGTTTTCCTTTCGAGGTGCAAAGCGGGCTTTAATCTTTACTTAAAGTATAGTCTAACGCCGGAAGGAATCGATGGCTGTAAAGCGAAATCATTAGATTCTTTCGTCTGGCCTATCTTTTTATCCTTAAGGGGAATAAGCGGTTAGATAAAAAAACGTCTTTTTAAGAAAATGCTTTCCCAAAAACCAGAAAAACAGCGGGATTATTGACCTAAAACAGAAAATTCGGCAAAACAATACGATGGGCCGGATCCGGAGGAAACAGGGGTGCGGCGGACTTCTTTAAAGCGGTTTGGAATGGATGGGAAGAAAACGTCACAAGCAAGATCACCCGCAACAAACGTTACAAACAAACGTTGGCATAGAGGATGATGAAGGGCGTATGTATAAATTTGAGCGCCGCCAATCACAAAAATATTTTCTATTTTAGGATCTTTCTCTAACACCTCCATCGCTCTTTCAAGGGTCGGTTCGACCAAGGCCCCCTGCGCTTTAAAACCGGCACTCCGGCTCAAGACCACATTCAAACGGTTAGGCAAAGGCCTGAATTTCTCGGGTAGAGATTCCCAGGTTTTGCGTCCCATAATGACGGCATTTTTTTGAGACGGGCCAGAGGTCCTGGTCGTCATGTCCTTAAAATGTTTTAAGTCCTCGGGAAGATGCCACGGCAGGGCACCGTTCTTGCCGATCCCCCTGCGATCATCCATGGCAACAATAATGGAAAACATTTTGGCCATTTTGTGGTGAGTCCTTCGACTTCGCTCAGGATGCTTCGAAGGATGCTGAGCCCGTCGAAGCACCTGTCCATATCATACTGCAATAGGAAATTTGATGAAGGCGGCCGGCTGATAGCCGATCAATTTAATGTCTTCAAAGCGGTAGTCCAGGACATTTTTCTTTGCCAATTCCAGACGGGGTAATGGCCCGGGCGCGCGTTCCAGCTGGATCTTGAGCCCGTCGATGTGGTTGAGATAAATATGAGCGTCCCCCAGGGTGTGGACGAAGATCCCCGGGGTAAGGCCGCATTCGGCAGCGGCCATGCTCATCAGAAGCGCGTAACTGGCGATATTGAACGGCACACCCAAAGCCACATCCGCCGAGCGCTGATACATTTGGCAATCCAGACGTCCATTGGCAACGTAAAACTGGATCAAAGCGTGGCAGGGCGGCAAAGCCATGCGCCCGATATCAGCGACATTCCAGGTGCTGACAATGATGCGCCGGGAGCCCGGATCTGTCTTGATGAGGTCCAGGGCCTGGCGGATCTGGTCCACATGCTCTTTGCGATAGGCCTTTGCCTTTTCATCCCATACGAATCTTTCCCATTTGCGCCACTGATACCCGTAAATAGGCCCTAACTCCCCGTCGGCATCAGCCCAGGCGTTCCAAATAGGTGTATGGGCTTTGAGATCATCGTTGATGTTGGTGGCCCCGCGCAAGAACCACAACAATTCATGGACCACGGCATCAAAAAGGACTTTCTTGGTGGTTAAAATAGGGAAACCGTGGCGCAGGTCATATTTCGTCTGGTAGCCGAAAACAGAGATCGTCCCGGTGCCGGTGCGGTCTTCTTTTTTCTCGCCGTGCTCCAGGATATGGCGCACCAGGTCCAAATATTGCCTCATCCCTTCTTCTCCCACATCTTCAAACGGTATTCTTCCACCATGCGCTGGGTATTGAAAAAAGCCCCCCGGCGCACGCAATGGATCATCTTGTCAACCCAGGGACTGCGCGCATCCACGCTTCCCTTGCGGTTGGTCTGGTAATACAGCGTCATGACCTCTTTCAATACCCGGCACAGGGCTGCCGAGTCCTCGTCGAGACGAAGATTGGATTCGCTGCCGATCTCACGGCCGTGATGTTCATATCCGAAGATCCATCCGATATTGTCCCTGGCCGCCTCCACCACCCACCCGTCGAGGGTGGACAGTTGGACCACCCCGTTGAGAATGGCTTTCATGCCGCTGGTGCCGGAGGCCTCGAAGGGCGGCAGAGGATTATTGAGCCACACATCCACGGAATTGCTCAACAATTTTCCGAAATACGTATCGTAATTCTCTAGGATCAAGACCTTGATCAGGTCATACTGCGCGTTGAGCTTGTCGATATGGCTTAAAATATCCTGGATGTGGGCGGCGCCGATATTGTCATTGGGGTGCGCTTTGCCGGCCAGCACGATCTGGATGGGGCCTATCTTGCGCGCCAGATCCAGGACCTCATCAATGCGATGGAACAATAATGAAGGCCGTTTATACCCTGTGATGCGCCGCGCCCAGCCGATGGTCAGGACGTTTTCGTCCAATTTCCACGGCTTGACCACGGCAAGGAAGTTGCGCTTATTGGCCTGATGCGCTTCAAAGATATCTTTACGGAAATGGTCGTCGCGCATCAATTTTGACACGTGTTCCAGGTTCTTCGGCTCCCGTCTCCAGTCGCCGAAAACATGGGGATAGCGGTCAAAGAGCGCGGCAAAAGATTCCGAAACCCAGGTGTGGATGTGCACGCCGTTGGTGATGGCATCAATGCGTTTCGCGTACGCGGGAAACTGCAGGCGCATGATCTCCCCGTGTTTTTGCGCCACGGCATTGACCTGACGGCAATTGTCCAGGCAGATATGGGTCAGGCTGATGTCCTGGGAATCCGGCCCTTCCTTGCCGAATTTTTTGGCGGCCTGCACGTATTCGTCGGGAAAGATCTCTTCAATATCGCGGATGCCGAAACGGTCGTGCCCCGCCGCCACCGGCGTATGGCAGGTGAAAACGAACTTCTTTTTTTCTTCATCCATGCGGTTCTTGTCTGTGAGCCCGATGTATTTCTCGAGAATGGCGAACGCCGCGTGGCCTTCATTGAGATGATAACAGCCGATCTTCAGATCCAGCTTCCCGACGGCTTTCATGCCGCCGATGCCCAGGATGGAGCGCTGGAAAATACGCCATGACACGTGATCGCTGCGATAAAGCTGGTCGGTGAGTTTACGGAAATGCTCGCTGTTCTGGGGAACATTGGAATCCAGCAGGACCAGCGGACAGACATGCTTTTTGTCGTAACTGAACACATAATATTTCCACAGCCGCAAATGAAGATCCCCGTTCTTGGTGGACATGATCACGCGGTGTTTTAAAGGGATCAGCCCCGGATAGGTGCACGGGTCCCAGGAAAGTTCCTCGGGTACCTGGCCGTGTTTATACCAGAAATTCTGTTTGAAATACCCCTTGTTCCATAAGATCCCGAAAGCCACGGACACAACGCCCAGATCCGCCATGGTTTTGACCGTGTCCCCGGCGAGAACACCCAAACCCCCGCTGTAAATGGGGATATCGAGCATCTTGTTGATATCGATCTTAAAAACGTAATCGGACAGCCAGTAATTGGAGAAAACCTCGTGCTTAAAGAACTGGTTCTTTGCGCTCATGGGGCCGCTCAAGCGAAAGGAATTGTAAATGCTGGGTGCCAGGCCATATTCCATGGAAAAATACGCCACGGACCTGTGTCCCTCTTCGGCCAATTTCTTTTCCGCGTCCAGGATCGGCTGCAGGGGAAAACCAAAATAGGACTCCGGCGTGATGTCTTTGGCGTAATGGGAAAAATCTTCTATGGCGGAAATGAATTCGTCGTAATTCATGATTTTTTCATTATAGCATGCAGCGCCCTGGCGCCGGCGTCAATGATAAAAAAAGCATTGTGGGCCTTGGCGATGTGATACCTGCCCCCGTCGAAACGGATGTCCCCTGATGCCAAAAGCCGTTTGAGCCGCAGATCCAAAATGGCCTTGCTGTCGTATGTCCGGCTGATCTCGGCCATGGTTTTGCCTTGCGGCGCCTCCAATTCGCTGATCAGGCGCAGGCGTATGGACGTGGCGTAAGGGCCGAAAATACAAAGCACATAAACAAAACCTGCCAGACCGTACACGCACAAAGAAAAAATAAAAACCAGGAATTTATCCGTCACACTCAACCCGGGCAAAAATGAAACAGCCGCCGTCAGGACCAAAATCCCGAAATAAAAGAGCTTTTGAACAGCATCCAAAATGCCCGCAGCCGGCATACAGCGCAGGACCATGACGTGCGCCAGGACAAAAACAATGAACGCGCCCATGCCGCACGCGACGATGATCTGATCCAAACCGGACATGCTATCCCCCGGGGCCCTGCCCCAAAACCTTCTGATATATTTTTAAGACCCGCGCGATGTTCCGGCCCGACGGGGTCAGGACGAATTTTTCTCCCGAACGCCCGACACAGCCGCTGTCCTGTAACTCACCCAAACGCAAAGAAATAAAATTCTCCCTCTCCAGCGCCTGCAGGATCATTTCATACGTCGCCCCCCGGTCTTCCTGGACAACGCGAAGGATATTTTTTGACGGGCTCATCAGCAGGGTGCTCACGTAAAATATCAAATACACGGGGATCGCCAGAACATATAAAAAGACGGCTGTGAACGGCAGTCCCCTATCGGAAGGCGTCAGGAATAAAAAGCAAATGATCATAATGGTCCCGTTGGCCAAAGCGGTCAGGATAAAGGCCTTGGCCTGCAGGCCGGCCAAAGATGCTTTCCGGCAATAGCCAATATGAATGACGACGGACAAAACAAGAAAAATGAAAACGATCATGAGATGGTTCATGCGGAGTCCCGGGGCGGGAAATAAATATCTTTGATCAGGATACCGATGGTTTTAGCCACGGCCCTGATGCTCTTGAAACGAAAGGCCTTGGACTGCTCATGCCGGCGTCCGGCATGTTCAAAATAAACCGTCCGGTAGGGGGTCCCTTTCTTCAAAAGCCGCACCAGGCATTCGGCCAGAGCCGCCAGGCCGGTGGACTTGATGGGGATGGACCGCAGCAACTGTGTCTTGCAGATGAACGCGCCGTTGTAATACTGCAAACGCAGGCCAAAAAGCATGTTCATCATCCCGACGAACGATCGTGACACCGCCCGGCGGAACAGAGAACGGTGCTTGGTCTTTTGCATATACGAAATGACCAGGTCCGAGGACCCGCGGGAAGCGATCAGGTCCTTGAGAGAACTCATGGCCATGTCATTGTCGCCCGGAAAAACAGTCACATAGTCCTTGGACGCCATCTTGACCCCGCGGGCGAACGAATAACCGAACCCCTCATTGGTCGCGTTGAGGGCCACCCGTATGCCGGGATTGCTTTCAGCCCTCAAACGCGCGAACTCTCCGGTCCGGTCCGGACTGCCGTCGTCCACGACGATGATCTCATAATCCGTGCCCGCGCCCTGGGCCGCGGCCACCGCGCTGTCAATGGCGGCTTCAATATTGCCTTCCTCTTTGTAAGCGGGAATGATGATGGTCACACTGCTCATATATCCTGATTCATTAGATCTGTTTCAGCTATTGGATACCGTCATGATTTTTGCTATTTCATCGAAAGGCAATTTAGGGTTCAGGTCCTCAAGACCGGAACCGAATTTGAGCATGGGCTCAATGGTCTGGTCAGGGTCTATCATCACGTCGCACACCACAGGCCCCTGAACGGCGAGCACCCGGGCCATGGTTTTGTCCAACTCGCCGTGATCACGGATACGGAAAGCCGGCAAGCCGAAGGCCTCGGCGGTCTTGACGAAATCCGGGAAACTCAAACCTGTGGCTTCATTGACCGCGGCATAATTGGAATTCAGCCACGTATCAATGGTCTGTTTTTGGATGGCGTGGCCTCCGTTATTGAAAATGAACACTTTAACGTTCAAGCGATACCGCCGGATGGTGGCCAATTCCTCGATGTTCATCATCAATCCCCCGTCGCCGGTGAGGCATAAAATCCGGCCGGGGCAGGCGAACGCGGCCCCGATGCTCGCCGACAATGCGTAACCCATCGGCGTATGGTTCCACGCGGAGAACATACGCTGGCCCTGCTTCATCTCAATAGCCTGCAGGGTCCAGGAAATATTGGCCCCGGTATCGGTGATGAACACGTCATTGTCAAGCGCGGCCTTGGAAACGGCCTTCACAAAAACATGGCCGTCAACATGCTTTGTCCGTTCATATTTATCAACCGGACAAACCGGATATTTTTTTGCCCACGCCTTGATCTGCTCCCTCCATTCTTTAAAGTGGTCCCGGTCAGGAGCGTGGACGCGCATATGCTCAAAGAAATGGTTAAGGTCTGCCTCAACATCCATATCCAGAGAAAAATCATTCTTGGTAAATTTGTTCAACTCGTTGGGATCAATATCCACCATGACTTTCTTGGCCCTGGGCGCGAATAAAGTCGTTTTACCGCCGGTGATCATTTGCGACAAACGGGTGCCGACGGCAATGATCAAGTCCGCGTTCTGCGCCGCAAAATTGCCGGCCCTTGGGCCCACAACACCCAAACCCCCCATGTTCAAAGGATCGTCAAACGCCATCAGGTCTTTGCCGCC
The DNA here is from genome assembly GCA_030650275.1 of Candidatus Omnitrophota bacterium. Lineage (NCBI taxonomy): Bacteria > Pseudomonadati > Candidatus Omnitrophota > Candidatus Omnitrophota bacterium. Next base: position 42,654 of record JAUSEK010000012.1, read on the forward strand.
CCAGGTCAAAAGCACAGGGATATGGGAACGCCGCGCGAAGTCCAAAGCCGCGTCCATGGCACCGGCGATGCGGATGCCTGCCCCGTAAATGAGAACAGGCCGTTTGGCAGACGTGATCCAGGATGATAATGTTCCCGTCTGCTTCTTGATGTCCTTGGGTTGCGTCCCTACGGGGATGAACGTCTTCAAACGGCTGACGTCAATGTCCATCCTCTGCAGATCGTCGGGAATGTCCAGGGCCACGGGCCCCGGCCTGCCTTCTTTGGCGAGATAAACGGCTTTTTGCAATTCATATTGAATGTCATACGGGTCCATGACACGCGCAACGTATTTGGTGATGGACTTGAACAAAGAAACAATGTCCGTTTCCTGAAACCCTTTCTGGCGTAAATTTTCGTTGGGCCGCAGGCGCGGGGTCGTGACCTGCCCGCAGATGAACAAGACGGGGATAGAATCAAAATACGCGTTGCAGATGCTGGTGGTGAGATTGGTGGCGCCGGGGCCCGAGGTGACCATGGCTGTGCCCAAAGCAGGGCCTATGCGCGAATACGCGTCCGCGGCAGCACCGGCGGCCTGTTCATGGGCCACGCAAACATAGGACATCTCGGGATGGCGCGCCACGGAATCAACAGAATGGATGATGGCCCCACCCGAGACCACGAACACGTGTTTGATCCCCTGCCCGTATAAGAACTGCGCGATGAAATCCGATAATTTCATTATTTTGATCCAACGCCCATGCCAAAAATATAATGGCACATCGCCGGGTATCCGGTATGCAGGACCTCATCGTTCATGCCGAACATAAAAACACGCTTGAAATATTTTTCCATCAATGTCCTGAGCGATCCCTGGCTGTGCAAATTGATGTGCTGAACGCGGCTGCGCTGGGAAGCGTATTCATTGGCCGTGACATTGGGCGTGCCGATGATACAGACCCCGTCTTTTTTAAGGATGCCCGCCTGACCGGCGACAAAAGGACCGTTCAAGTGACGATCCAGATGCTCGATCACATCGATGGAGTATGCCCCGCAAAAAGAGGCCCTGGGCAATTTGAGGTCCTGGATGGTGCCTTGACGAAAATCGATGTTCTTGATCTTGGCCAGACGTTTTTTATTGCCGGCAATGTGCCTGGCATCCGGCTCTATGGCCGTAACTTTTTTGACATGCTGGGCAACGATGGGCGTCCCGAAGGCGTCCCCACAGCCAACCTCGATCACACGGTCCATCCCATCCAGCATTTTGGCGCAAAATTTGTAACGGGCCAGCACGAATCCCATGTGCTTGGGGTCGTTCAATAAACTGTAGGACGTCCACGGGCCTAATGCAACGGGATCAATGAATTGATGGTCCGTGCCTATCCGATACGCCTGCTGTTGTGTCAATTTCTTAACCATAACGCCTTTCCATTGACTAGCCAAAACTGTTTTTATTACGTCTTAACTTATACATATCCGGATCGGTTTTGAGCGCTTTCTTTAATTTCTCTCTCTTGCCCTCACGCCACGGGTCGTAAACCACGGAAAAATTACGGCCGCCGGCGACGGGCTTGCCCTGTTCGCACAGCCAGTCAACGCATTCATAAATGTCATCCAGAGATGTCCCGTTCTTGTTCTTCAAAAAATCCCGCGTTTCCAGGACCTTGGCTTTGGCGGTGCGCTTGTCGGATAAGATGGTCTTGTGGATCTTTGTCCTTGTCCACCCCGGACCGATGATGAACACGTTAAGGTCTTTGTTCTCCGCATCCAGGAATTCACACATTTTAGCCAGCATGATCTTGGAGATCGTATAGGCCGAAAAATTAACAACACTCCCGTTCATGCCGCCGCCGGCAAAAAAAATCACGTCCGCTTTCCTGCGGTTGCGATAAGGGTGCAGCATGTGCAAGGCGCGTAACTGTTCAATGGCATTAACGCCAACGGAACCCTTCCACTCGTCAAAATCACAATCAAAGAACGGTATCACCGGCAAAGGATAGCCGACGCAGGATATCAAAATATCCCACTTCAACTTCTTGCTCCTGATCTGCCTGACAAAACGATCCAGATCCGCGCGCTTGCCAAGGTCGCATTTGAACAAAAGGCAATCAGGCAAACCTTGGAGGTCCTGGACGTGAATTTTGGTCCGATAAGTACCAACGACCGTAAAACCACGACGCAAATATTTCCTGGCCAAATGCGCGCCGATATCACTGCTAATAGATAAAATAACAACGATTTTCTTCATACGTGTGTCCGCATAATTCCCGGTATTCATTTTTTGAGGCCCGCGGGGAACAGCAAAGAAGTTATGATGGAAATAAAAATAGTGACCGCGATAAAACCAAGGGCCAGGACGATGGGGATCTCCACAAAATGTCCGATCAGCATTTTGATGCCGACAAAGATCAGGATCACGCCCAGACCGTAATGCAAATGATGAAAGAGCCCCATGACCCCGGCGAGCGCGAAATACATGGCCCTTAAGCCCAGAATGGCAAAGATATTGGACGAATACGCGATGAACGGGTCCTTGGTGACCGCCAGAATGGCCGGGATGGAATCAATGGCAAAAATAATGTCCGCGGTCTCGATGGCGATCAGGACAACCAGCAAAGGTGTCGCATGCCAGACGCCGTTGATCACTGTCCCGAAGGCCCCGCCGATATAACCCTTTGTCACCGGGAAAAAACGGCGGAACAGGCGCAGGACAAAACTCTTTTCGGGGTCCACCTCTTTTTCTTTTTCAAAAAACAATTTAAATCCGGAAAAAGCCAGAAAACCGCCAAAGACATACATCAGCCAGTGGAATTGTTTTAAAAGCGCGATACCGGCAAGAATAAAAACAGCGCGCATGACCTGCGCCCCGATGATCCCCCACAGAAGCACCCGGTGCTGATAGGCCGGCGGCACTTTAAAATAGGAAAAAATGAGCAGAAAAACGAACAGATTATCAACGCTTAAGGACTGTTCGATCACATACCCGGTCAAAAATTCCAACGCCCTTTGGGAGCCCAGCCAGAAATAAATGCCGATGTTAAAAAAAACGGCCAGCAGGACCCAGACCCCGGTCAAGGCCATGGCCTTGCGGATCTTGATCTCCCTGTCCCGTGGACTTAGAACGCAGGCATCGAAGACCAGCAAAAGGACCACAAAAACGTTAAAAACAACCCAAAGCACGGGCGACGATGTTGTCATGTTTTACCCCGGTCAAAGTTACCGCTTTTACCGCCGCTTTTATGCATCAAACGGATCCCGGAAATGACCATGTCCTGCCCCGCCCATTTCATCATGTCATAAATGGTCAGGCAGGCAACGGACACCGCAGCCAGAGCTTCCATTTCAACCCCGGTTTTTCCCGAACACAAAACCTCGGCTGTCACAAGGACCGCGTGTTTGCTCTTTTGAGGCAGACATTCGACTTTGATTTTTTCCAGGACCAGCGGATGGCACAAAGGAATGAGGGCCGGTGTGGATTTCGCGGCCATGATGCCGGCGATCCTTGCTGTCTCTAAAACATCGCCTTTGGGCGACCGGCCGGTGATCAGGGCCTTGAACGCGGCGGGTGATAAAGTTATAACGCCTTGTGCCACAGCCCGGCGGACCGTAACATCTTTGGAACTGATGTCCACCATTCCCGCGCGCGATCTTTTATTCAAAGGCATTTTTTTTCCGCTGTTGTTTTTTTTGCGCGTGCTTCTTTTTTTCTTCCAGCATGCGCTCCTTGGCCGCCCGCGAACGCTGACGGTCCTGACGGCGTTTTTTCGCCCGGGCCTGCCTTAACTGCTGATATTCCTGCTCAAATTTTTTTTCAACGGCACGCGCCAGCAAGCCCCAGGCCTCCTGCCGGTTGAGATGCTGGAAACGGTATTTCTGGCATTTGACCCTGATCCCCGTCGGCCGGTGCCATAACTGCACACAGGTGGCGACCTTGTTGACGTTCTGCCCGCCGGGCCCGGAAGAACGGACAAACGTTTCAACAACATCTTCCTTGCGGACCATGTTCCCTCTTAACGCGTGAATTTGATCAGGGACGGGGCATAATCTCCGGGGGCCTCATACCCCAGTAAATTCAATAAGGTGGCGGCGACATTGGCCAATCCCTGTTGAGATAATTGCGCCATTTCATATTCGCCGTTATATTGGGCATCCACGATGGCGCATGGCACGGGGTTGAGCGAATGCGCTGTGCTCACCTGTTTTTTGCCGTCCTTGACAATGAACATCTCATCCGCGTTGCCGTGGTCCGCCAAAACCACGGCAATACCGTTCAATTCCTTAATAACAGCCAAAAGTTCGGCCAACCCCTGGTCCACCGCCTCAACGGCGATGATGATGGCCTGGGGCACACCCGTATGGCCGACCATGTCGCCGTTTGGAAAATTGATGCGGCCGAACCTGTATTGACCGGACCGGAGCAATTCAATGGTCTTTTCAGTGATCTGGGCCGCTTTCATCTTCGGCGCCTGGTCAAAACGGACCTTGTCCGAAAGGATCTCAACGTAGGTTTCAAGCTTGTTATCCACATAACCGCTTTTATTGCCGTTCCAGAAATAGGTCACGTGGCCGTATTTTTGCGTTTCGGAAAGGGCGAATGAGGTGATGCCGTTGGCGCACATATAAACGCCGACGGGGCCTTCGATCTGCGGCGGATCAACGAGAAAATTCTTCGGGATATGCAGGTCCCCATCATATTGCATCATGCCGGCAAAAAGCACGTCCGGCACGCGCACACGGTCAAACTTATTGAAATCCTTTTGCTCGAACGCCATGGACAGTTCAATGGCCCTGTCCCCGCGGAAGTTAAAAAATACGACCGAATCGCCGTCCTCAATGGTCCCGACCGGAGAGCCGTCGTCCTCAATGACGAAAGGATCCAGATACTGGTCGGTGATGGCCGGGTCTTCGTTATAGCAGGTCTGCACGGCCTCGGCCGCGGAAGCGAAACGCCGGCCTTTGCCCAACACATGCGCTTTCCAGCCGCGCTCAACGATCGCCCAATCGGCATTGTAGCGGTCCATGGTGGTGACCATGCGCCCCCCGCCGGAAGCGATGCGATAATCATAGCCCTTGGAAGTATTATTGACCTCTTTGAGAACGGCCTCGGCCTTTTCAATATAGGTCAAAGCGCTTTTCTCATAAACATCGCGCCCGTCTAAAAGCGCGTGGATCCGCAGGCGTTTGACGCCGTCCTGGGCACAGCGGCGGACCATGGCCAACAACTGGTCAATATGCGCGTGCACGTTGCCGTCGGACAAAAGCCCTATCAAATGGAATATCTTGTTCTCGCCCTTGACCCGTTCAACCAGGTCTTTCCACAATTTGGTCTGGAAAACAGCGCCGCTGTCAATGGACTTTTGGACGAGTTTGGCGCCCTGGTCAAAAACGCGGCCAGCGCCCAGGGCATTATGCCCCACCTCGCTGTTGCCCATATCGTCATCGGAAGGCATGCCGACGGCAGTGCCGTGGGCTTTCAATTGCGTGTACAATTTGGACTGCATCAGTTCATCCAAACACGGCGTTTTTGCCAAAAAAACACCATCGCTGTCGTCGTGTTTACCGATGCCGATCCCGTCCATGATGACCAGCAGCAAAGGCCCCGGGCGTCCGGAAAAGCCAGACAATTTTTTTAATTCATAAGACATAAAGGTTCTATTTCGATCTTTTCCCTGCGGTTTTTGGGTGGGACATGTGATACGCGACCCATGCCGCGGCATGGTTTTTCAGCCAGTCCTCCGCGGCGGCCTCAAAGCCGATGTCATAGCCGGCAATCTCGCTTTCCAGCCATTTGTGACGGCCGATCTCTTCGATCACCCTCTTGTTGCGCAAGAGCTTCTTCGGGTCAATGGGTAATTTATTTTTGAACATTTCGTTGTTATTTTAACCGCTAACCCCTTTTTTTGCAAGGATTTAACTTCCCTCAAACAAAAAAATCCCATCAGGAATTTCTGAAGGGATCTTTATGCCGTCATTTTGACGTAAGGGCCTAATTGGAAAGGGTCTGCAAAACCAACTGTTCCGCGGCCAGCCAATCCTGGAAATCATTGCCATTCTGACAGCCCCGCTGCATATAAAGCTCGTAGGCTTTCAGGCGGATGGCGTCCTGGATCTGATCGGGAGCCAATTGTGCGCCGGGGGTTGTTTTTTGCGTTTCAAATTCCTGTTTGGCAATGGCTTTGCTGACGGCCTTTCTGCTGCTTGTTTTTCTGCCAAGTCTCATACTGCACCTCCTTCCATCAATGGTGATGGGGTCATTATTATCACCTCTGACAAAAACTGTCAATAGATTTTTAAGCCCCAAAGCAGGAAAAGCAAATTAATAAATGCAAAAAGAATTAATTGCTATAGAATTATTTTGTATGTTATCCAAGATCAAACGCTCCGCCCCCATCCTTTTTATTAGCCTGCTCTTTGCGACCGCTTCTTTCTATTTACTCGTCTCTCTGCCTTTTCTAAACATCATCCATAGACAATCCTACGATGCCCTCTTTAAAATAGAATATAAGTTAAGGCCTCCTCCTTTAGCGATCAATGATATCCTACTTGTGGTCATTGACAACGCTACGCTCAAGAACATGCCCCAGCGCTGGCCATATTCACGTGCCACGTTCGCGACAGTCATCAAAAACCTTAAAAAGGCCGAAGCAAAGACCATTGCGTTTGATTTTGTGTTCTGGGGCAAAACAGATCCTCAAGAAGATGCCACCCTTATCCAGGCGGTGGATGAAGGAAAGGTCATTCTCCCCTGCCTGATCAATGAAGATGGAATGATAGAATTCTCTGACCTGCCGGGTCCAACCACGGCGTTTTATTCCGGTGTTGTCACAAAAATTCAAGATAGAAACGGCGTCATACGCAGGAACCTCACCTACATTGTGAATAAAAATGAACCGCTCAAGGGGATCCTTTCATGGGAGATGCAGATCCTTAAAGCCGTAAGATCGATCGACCTCTCAACCTTAGTCAGCAACGGGGACATTGTTTCGTTTCAAAACGATGCCGGCGAAAAATGGATGATCCCCGTAGAGCCCTCTACAAAAGCTTTTCCCATTCATTTTCGCGCGCACGCGGCGGATTTTAACCGGATCTCTTTTATTAATGTGCTCAAGGGAAATTTTGATCCTGATAAAGTAAAGGGTAAAATTATTATCCTGGGAACTCTTTCTTCTTTGTTTGGCGATCTATACCCTACCCCCATTGGTTGGCTGCCCGGCATTGCGATCAATGCAAACGCCTTCTTGGATCTCTATACACATGATTTTCTGAAAAATATACCAGCACCCATAGAGCTTTGTGTTATACTTCTAACTGTAATTATTTCCGGGCTGTTGGTCGTGCTGTTCAAAACCAAAAAAGCGATTTTACTGATCTCCTTGGAAATATCTCTTATTTTAACAATGACTTACGCGCTGCTGATCCACGGTTACCTTTGGAACTATTTTCTTATTGCTGTTTTAACAATGGTCTGTCCGTTCGCGGCCAAGAAGGTTTGTCTGAACTGGAGGACATATGAACAATAAAAACAAAAACCGCATTTGGGCTGTATTTATTATTTGCTTTGCGCTATTGGGTTGCTCAAAAATGGACAGCAAGGTCCATATAACCGATATAAAGATAGCAACCGCGGTGGATGAGAATATAGTCCCTGTCAAAGTGACGAATATCTTTCCTAAAGGCACAACCGGGGTATTCTGCTGGTTCAAATGGCAGGACAGCGAGATCAACACGCCAATTGTGGCAAAATGGGATTATGAAACTGACAATATCCACGTACTTGATTATACTTTTTCCATACCCAGAAGGAACGGAAGGGGCAGCGTCTCGCTTTCTATGCCTGAAGGCAAGCCCATGCCTTCCGGATCGTATCGGATAACTCTTGCGCTTGGAAAACAGGATCTAAAATCGCTTACTTTTGAAATACAATAAGACCGGATCTTATTTTTTGTCCTCACCCTCTTCAATCCGCGGTTCCATCAAAGATTTATCCGCGCCCGTGGGAACTCCCAATCCATAGGTTGGAACAATTTTCTGCCCTCCCGGGAACGCCGCTTGAAATTCTACATTAGAGATCATCTTATCAAAGATCACCGGCAGCAATGCCCGTGATTGAATTCCTGTAAATACTTGCTTATTGACGGCCTGGGGCAGGGTCTGCGAAGCAGTGATCCCACCAAAGTCCTGTACTTTGACAACAGGAGCTAAGACCCCGATACTGCGGATTCCCTCAAATGATGGTTGAACCGGCAGCAATGCCCGTGATTGGACCCCGGTGAATACCTGCTTATTGACGGCCTGATGCGAAGCGGTGATCCCGCTAAAGTCCTGTGCTTTGATCACAGGAGCTAAGATCCCGATACTGCGAATTCCCTCAAATGATGGTTGAACCGGCAGCAATGCCCGTGATTGGATCCCGGTAAATACCTGCTTATTGATGGTCTGGGGCAGGGTACGCGACGGCGGTATTGGCGCCTTAGGCATGATCATCGGAACTACTGGTGCCGCAGGCATGATCATCGGAACTACTGGCGCCGCGGGCATCATCATCGGAGCCATGGATACCCCGGGCATGATCATCGGCATTCTACCCGCACCAACGATCATCATTGGCATGCTTGGAGCAAATCTGATTCCGCCGCCGCCAAAAGTTGACGGCAAGGCCGGCCTAAACGAAACACTCTCCCCTTGTTTGATCGTGGCCCTGATATTTGCCTGGCCCACGCTTTCCTCAACACGATTATTGATAATCACAAAACCCGGGATCGGCTCCTGAAAGAGGCCGGACCCACTTCCAGTAAGGGCGATGGAAACCATATCTTTCATTCCGCCGGCAGATATGGTCAATGTGCCTGTAATATCTATGTTGATAGGACGGGCTGTCGTTCCTATGTAACCACTAACAGTCAGCGTGGCATTCGTCCCTTGTATTGTACCGGACGAGTTTGCCGTAAGATTTCCTGCTACAGTCAGCGTTTTGCCCCCCATTGATAATGTCGTACCGCTATTAATTGTCAAATTACCGACACTCACATTACTGGACAATGTCGGCTTTGTCGCAGTGTCGGGAATGACCACATCCGTGGCGCTTGTCGGCACGCTGCCAGTATCCCAATTTGAAGGATTGTCCCAGTCCGTTGAGACAGCACCGGTCCAAGTGGCAACCTTAGCACTACTACTAAAATTCCAATTAGTATTATTGCCATTATCCATCACATTGTTGGAAGCATCAACGGCACTGCCGCCTGAAGCATTGGAATTAGCCACATTAACATAGGAAACATTAGATGTGCCGTTGATGGTCAAATTCCACTGATCCGTCCCAGACCCGCCGGAACGGCCCAAGGTGATATTATTCCCTAAAGTGCCGGTTATCGTAAAAGCTCCCCCGATGGTTTGAGTTGAAGCGGAGTCAAAGTTGATCGTCTTACCCGCCGCTGTGCTGGTAAGATTATTGAAGGTCGTGTTCCCGGAGATCACAGACGTTCCGGCGCCTGTGAATTCAACGGTCCCTGTACCCGCAGTAAAGGTACCTGAATTAGACCAGTTGCCGCCTACTTTGATCGTAGAGCTGTTGGCTGTAATGGTCCCCGCAGAGATCGTCAAGTCGCCGCCTAAGGTCACAGTATTGTTGAGAGAGAGCGTTCCTGCGCCTGCCTTGGTCAGAGCAAAGGTGTCACCCGAGATGGCACCACCGACCGTCAAGGTGCTGGCAGAGGCAGTGACTTGACGGCTAGCGCTGAGTGTCACGGCACCGGTGCCAAGATTCAAGGCATTAGTACCGGTAAAGGTAAAGTTCCCGTTCCAGCTTTGCGGATAGTTAAGGGTTGTGATGCTGCTGCCTGAGGTATTATCAATAGTGCCGGTTGTGATAGTGAAGGTGCCAGCCACCGTGCCTAAGGCCTGGGCATTATTGATATTGAGTGTACCGGCACTTAAAGTGGTACCGCCAGTAAAGGTATTGACACCGGATAAAGTCAGCGTTCCTGTTCCGGCCTTGGTCAGAGCAAAGGTGTCACCCGAGATGGCACCACCGACCGTCAAGGTGCTGGCAGAGGCAGTGACTTGACGGCTAGCGCTGAGTGTCACTGCCCCTGTGCCTAGATTTAAGGCATTGGTACCGGTAAATGTAAAATTCCCATTCCAGTTCTGGGCATTGTTGTTGGATAAAGTGATGGAACCGCCCGAGGTGTTGTTGATCGTACCGGCTGTAATGGTAAATGTGCCGGTGCTGAGCGCAGTGGCGTTATTGATGTTCAAGATCCCTGCCGTCAAGGTCGTAGTCCCGCTATAGAGGTTGGCACCGGAGAGGGTCAACGTCCCAGAGCTCCCAACGTTAATCACATTGGTTACATTGGCACCGATGACCGCGCTGATTATCGCGGTAGAGAAGTCGTTGTGGGTCACGGTGCCGATGTTGTTGATGCTGTTGGTGGAAAACGTGATTGTGCTCAAGCTATGGGTGAGAATCGTCAGGTTGTTGGTGCCGGTCACACCCCCGCTGTAGGTTGACGATGTGGAGCATGAAATCTGCAGCGCACCGGCGGTGGCGTTCGTGGCCAACACGATCGGATTCGTAATCGTCAACGCGGCGGTCGATCTAAGCTCGACGGCGGCTGTTCCGCTGGTATCGCCCAGCGTGACCGTGCCGGCACCAAAGGCCGCGCTGACGCTGCCAAACACCTTGCCGGCCTTGAGGGTCAACCCGCTGCCGGTGAAAGTGTTCGCACCGCTTAAGTTCAAAACCGAAGTGGTGGTGTTTTGAATCACATTGGTCACGTTGGTGCCGATGATGGCGCTGATCGTCGCGGTGCCGGTGCCGGTACCCGAGTTGGTCACGGTGCCGGTGTTGTTGAGGCTGGTTGTTGAGACCGTAATGCCGGCAGCGGTCGAGCTGTTGTTTTTAGTCACCACGTCGCCCGTGCCGGTCACACCGCCTGAGACAGTGAGCACCTTAGTTCCACTGCTGTTGGTCAACGTGGTGGCGGCAGCGTTGACCGTTATGGCACCGCTGACCGTCAGGGCCGAGGTCGTGCTGTTTAAAGTGATGCCGGTGACATTCGCGCCCACGGCCGCGCTGATCGTCGTGGTGCCGGTGCCGGCGCCAGTGTTGGTCACGGTGCCGGTATTATTGACGCTGGTCGTGGACAGAGTGATGGTACCGCTGGTGGCGTTGCTCTTGATCGTCAGGTTGTTCGTACCGGTCACGCCGCCGCTGAAGGTCGTTGAGATGGCAGTGCCGCTATTGCCGATGGTCAAAGTACCGGTGGTAGTGGAAGCCAGCACGATCGCGTTGCTATACGTCAGGCCGGTGGTGCCGACCAACAGGGTCGCGGCAACGCTCCCGCCGGCACTGTCCCCTATCGTGATCGTGCCGGTACCAAAGGCGTTGGCGGCTGAAGATGTGCCTAACATCGTGCCCGCATTGATGGTCACAGCACCACTGAAGGTGTTGGCCCCGGAGAGCGTCAGGGTGCCTGTGCCGGTGGACATGGTCAGTCCGCCGGTGCCGGAGATGACGCCGCTCATGTTGAGTGTGCCCGCGTTGTTCACGGTGATCAAAAGGCCCCCATTGTCAATTGTGCCGGCGATGGTCAATGTCGTAGAAGCAGTGGTAGCGATCGTCGGTGCGGAGGTACTAAAGGTAATATTATTGTTGATCGTGCTGGTACCGACGGTATTGCTGATCGCTGACGACCCGCCGGCCAAGGTTAAAGCGTTACCGCCCAGAGTGAACCCGGTCGCTTGAATGGTAATTGACGCAAAGGTGCCGCCGGAAATATCATTATTAGGGGTCAGACGTGTTGTACCGTCAAAAACAAGCGCGTCGGTACTAACACCTGTAGGCGCGGTGCCGCCCCAATTGGCACCGGTTGACCAATTATCATCTCCACCGCCTCCATTCCACGTGAACGTAGCATCCCAGCCAATATTGATCTCCGCCCGAATATATTCATGACCGGCAAGAATGGGTACTAAAGGACCATAAGCGTGGCCGTAGTTGACGATGATATAATCCAAACTAGGATTCCCCAACCCATCACTGATGGCATTGATGTACATCCCAAATTCATTGCCCTTGGCGGCAATAGAGGACTCAAGCGTAATATAATTAGGATAATTGGGGTATCCACCACCTTCTGCTCCCCTGATCGTCAAGGTGCCTTCAACGGTGGTCAGCGTATTGGCCTCGAATACCATCGTTTTACCCGGTGTAATGGAAGTTAAATTGTAAAAAGTGTTATTTCCTGAGACCAGGGAAACCCTGGAGGCATCTGTGAAGGTCACTGTCGAGGTTCCCGGTTCAAAAACGCCTCCCTGATTAGCCCAATCCTTGGCTATAAAATATTGCGTATCTCCTGCTTTTAACGTAACCCCTTCGTTGATATCAATCGAGTCCCGGACGCTGACTATGGAACCCGGATATTGAATAAAGGTGACGGGGGCATCTGCTTGTTTTAAGATGAGGCTTCCCTGGGATTCGATATTGCCCAAGGTCAGTTCACCTGAAGATCGAATGGTGATGTCCCCTGCGGCGTACAAGTTAAGTGTGGTTGGATGAGAATCTGTATTGGTTGTGAGGCTGATGCTGCCGTTTAATGCGGAAAGACTAAGATCGGTATCGCGGTTGTAGAGAATGGCACCAAAAGAGGTGTCGTCCGGAGGGCCGCGAAACAATACATTTGAACCGATACCGGTGGCTTCCAAAATATTGATGTCGCCCTGGGATTTTTGAATGAAAATGGTGTTGGCCATAAGATTAAGAGGTTGAAGATAGAAACCAAACTTCTGGGCAACGACCTTTAACTGCTGGGCCTGGATGACCACTCCCGGCAAGGTGTTCACCGCCGCGTTAGAGTTCAGGGTCAAATTACTGTTCTGAAGATAAGTAACGTCCACCCCATCCCCTTGAAGGGTGATCAAATCATCATGGACTGTGGCGCCGGTCAGATCGAGGTCCCCCAAGGTCTTATACAGTTGATTGGTAGCGGCATTGGAACTAATAACAAACCCTCCGGCAATGAGGGTGAGATCATCGACTGCCAAAGGTGTGCCAGTGGTGTCTTTGATGACCCCGTTGGGGGCCTCCAGGGTCAAAGCGCCGGAAGGATTGTAACGCAACTGGTCCCCCCGCTTAGTCGTCAAAACATTTCCGTCTTTGGCAGTGATCTCAAAATCGCCCTGGGTGTGCACATAATGGGGATTGCCTTCCATAGAGCTGGGGGGGCGGATAGCCCCCACCTGGATGGTGCCGAATTCGGTTGATATGGTCCCGTTGAGCGTCATGACGCCTGATCCATCCACAGACACCGAACCATCCTTGGTGGTGGCAATGGTCCCTTTGGTCTGGCTAAAACTTCCCTGGCCATCACCATCTGAATCCGCCATGAGATTAATATCTTGTTTGGTGGTGGAAATATCTGAACTGACCTCAAGGTCAGCGGTGGTGGAAATATCAACTTTTGAATTTTGGGCTATGACAGGGCCGTCGATCTTGACCTGATCGTTGGCCACGATCTTAATGGTCCCGCTTTCTTGCACTAAAGACGCGGATTGGACCACACCGGTTTGATTAACGGCATTTTCAAAGATGTCCTGCGCTGTATTGACCGTCATAGCCACCTGTCTGGCTTCAATAGTGCCGGAATTGGCAATAGCATCTTTGGCCTCGGTCCCATCTTGTTTTAAAACCTTTTCACTGGTGGCTATGGAAACTTCCACCTGGATCAAACCAGAGTTATCAAAGCTGACCGTAGTTTTGTTGCCCGAAGCCAAAGCAATACTGCCCACCTTGGCCTGGATGATCCCGGAATTATCAATGCTGTTGGAGATCAAAGCGATGTTATCCGCGAGGATGGCGCCCTGATTAACAATCTGCGCGGGGTCCGTGCCTTGCTGACGTTCAAATACATAATTGTGGTTAACGAAATTATTGGTGGAAATGGCCAACGTGGAAGCAACCAGGGTAGCAACATTCACCTGACTGGCGCTGCCAAAAGTGATCCCATTGGGGTTCACCAAAAACAACGCGCCATTGGCAAAAATCTTGCCTGATATGTTGCTGGACTGATTTCCCGTGACACGGCTTAACAGTGTGGCGGAAACGGAGGGCTGGATGAAGTTGACGGTTTCAGTGGTGCCTATATTAAAGGAGTCAAAATTGATGACGGTATTGTTGTCCGCTGTGATATTGAGGGTGCTGGCGTCCGGCTGGTCAAAAGAAGCTGTACCTACCTCAACACTTTGACCTTGCGGCAGGGCAAAAACAGGAGCGCATATCATGGCTCCTAAAACGAACGAAAGAATCGTAAACCCTATAGAAGACAGGCACTTAAAACTGTGTTTAACTGGGTGATTTAATTCCGGAAATGTATAAAAAGAAGCGGTGGGCGGGTAGATCTTATGCGGGGGACGAATGCTCCACACGATGACGGTTTCCTTTAAATCTTACCGGTGCAATTCTTGACTCTTTTGAAAATATCATAAACTCTAGTGATCCCCTTTTCCTACTTCAAGTATATATTCTTATACTTGGGCTGTCAAACCAAATGACGAACTTTTATTACCATATTTGGCACTGCAGTGTCAGGCTCAATGTTGAATTTCCAGAACCCGCGGTGGGCTTGTTTCCCACCGCCTGGGCCCAGTCCATCCTCAGGTAAGTATGATCGGTCAAACGCAGCCGCACCCCTCCACCAACCCCTATTAACGTTTTTTCACGCTTTTCGCCGGGAAGAGTTTTCTTCAACCAGCCGCCGCCGGCATCAAAAAAGATCACCGGTTCTATCTGGGAGCGCAAGGTTTTTCCGGATTTGAGCATCTTCCAGTCCTCCGGGATAAAATAGGCCGGAAAATACCAATCTAAATTGACAAAGCCTCCCTCATCCGCAAGATAATCTCCTTCCGGATAACCCCGGATGGAATCCGCTCCTCCTAATTGCAGCTGCTCGGAAGACGTCAAGGTATGAGAAGCGGCCTGACCATGCGAACGTATCGAAAGGACCCCCACCGGCATTCTTTGCGTACGGTTCAACCCCTGATCATATTTAAAAAAACCTCCGCCGGTTTTAGCGCGGCTGGCCGAGGGATGGTTCTCGGAGGATGCCCCCAAAAAATTGCTGGTCCCGAACGTAAAGCGCGGACTAAATTCCGTTTTACCCTGCCAGGGATCGATCTTGGTAAAATTAAAACCGAAATAAGGAAGCCGCAATTGATCATCCGATGTGGTTGTGCCCAAGGTTTTCTTTTTGATGGATTTGATCTCGATCCCGCTCTGGGCGCTGGCCTGAAAATCCTCACGCAACGCCAGTTCCCACGAAAAATGCGGATCGTAAATCTGCGAATGCCCGGTGATGTCCAGCGATTTAAAGTCCTTGCCTAACTTCATATCAAAATCAACAATGCTCATACCAAACTTGGTGCCGTAGGTGCCGACAGGGGTCTCATAACTGATCATCTTACCCGACGATAAGGAACTGAAAATGGTGTACACGTAAAGAGAATCAAGGCGGCCGGTGATATTGGCATTCCCCCACCAGACTGATTCACGGTATTTCCCTGTCAGGCGTGTCCCCTGATTATCAAAACCGATGCCCAAATGGTCAGGCCGTTTTTCTTCGATCTTTAACGTGACATCCGAGGTCTGCGGCTGCCGGCCGGCGCCAATAACTGCCCTCACAGCCAGGATAGAATTCTTGCTGAGCCGTAACAGGTCCCTCTGCATTGTCTTAAAATTCAAAAGCTCATTTTTCTTTATATGAAAATAGCGTTCAAACAGCCCCCGAGAAACCGATTTATTTCCTTCTATCGTTAAATCTCCCATCTTACCTTCAAAAACCCGGATCTCAAGTTTTCCGTTCTGGATATTCTGTTCGGGCAGTCGCACGATCGTGGTCAAATAACCTTTTTTCTTATACGCCTCCTTGATCCTGTCGATCACGGCATTGATTTCCTTGGCGGTCACTGTTTGATCAAGATAGGCCTTATAAGCAGAAAGAAAAACTTGCGGTTTAAAAAGCGTCATTCCGGTAATGTTCACTTCTTTGAGCACAAAAACAACGCCTGCCCCCTGCAAAGCCCCCTGCTCTTTTTCCTCCTGGATCGGCGGCATCTTGATCACTGCTTTTTCCAGTTGTTTTTTTCTCTTTTGACTTTCTTCCTGGACACGCTCCACCTGGGCCCCCGGTTCCTGTCCTGAAGGAGGATCATCAGCCCAAATCCTCTGGCTGGGAAAAAGAAGATAAAAAATTAAGAATGCTGTCGCGTATTTATATATAAATTTGACCATAATATTTCAGCTAAGATTTTCGTTTCAATATTCTAAAGTATTTAAAGGGATTATAGAACAAAACACATTTACTGACAAGCATTCTACAGCTTATCTCGAAGCTCCTCGGGCGGTTTGATCTTTCTAAAATCCCGGAACAGCAATAGATCATAAACGATCTTTAACCCGCCGGCCAGGATAATAGGCACGCTGACAAGCGCCGGGTTGGCCAATAGCGGCCCTGCCAAAAGCGGTGCCGCGGATGTCCCCAGCGTGCGCGCGACATTGGCGATCCCGCCCGCGGCCGAGCGCTCCGAAGGCGTCACAACCGCCATCACATACGCCTGGCGCGTCGGCACATCCATCTGGGAAATGGTGCAGCGTAAAAGAAAAACGACCGCCGCCCAGGTCAAATTCGGCATGAACACCATCAGGATCAACAAAACATTGGAGGGCAAATGCGTGAAAACCATCGTATTAATAAGTCCAAAGCGTTTGGCCAGCCGCACGGCTAAAAGTGAAGAGATCCCGGCCAAAAGGTTGGCGCCAAAAAATATCCCGCCCAAAACCATCATATCAGCGCCAAAACGCACATGAAACCAATACGCCAGCAAGCTCTGCAGGATAAAGCCGCCTCCAAAGGCATCCAGCGCAAAAAGTGCCGATAACCGCAAGACCATTGCCCGGGACTGATGGATCCCCAAACGGCTGTTAACAAGCGAGGCTAAATTCAAAGACGGCGGAATTGAGCTGACTTCCACTTTATTGGAGACCCGACCGAACAAAAACCACAATGCCAGCCCCGTCAACGCATAGATCACCAGAATGATCTTATAACCAACCAGAGGGCTGATCCCAACGGCAGTCAGTATTTTAAATAAGGCCCCGACGGATAATGCTCCCAGGGCAGTGGCGCCAAAGCCCGCTAAATTGTACCAGGCAAAAACACCGGTCCGTTTGTCATCGGCAACAATATCGGACAAAGACGCCTGCTCAATGGCCAAAAACGGCCCCACCTCATTACCACTGGGGCTGATCACTCCAACGATCGCGGCCAAAAGTAAAAAAACAAAATTGTCGGTGAAAGCGAACAAGATGCCGGCAAACATCATCAACAATGCCCCCACACGGAGCATGCGGCGCCGGCCCACGGAATCGGCGATCAGCGATATCCCCAAAGAGATCACCGCGTCGCCGATCAGGGTCAATGCCAAAAGCCAGCCGATCTGCTGCTGACTCAAGCCAAGGGACGCCAGATAAATAACAAGGATGACAGACACGGCCCCGTAACCGAATAGCCGCAGGATGCGGGTCAAAAATAAAAGCCGGCCGTCTGGGGTCAATTTAGCCATCACTTGCGATGAACGGTTCCGCCGATCACGATCGCAGCACTGATGATGAGCAGATTCTTGACAATATACTGCCCTTCCATCGTTAAAATAAAGGGGACTTTTTGAAAACAGACATCAGGCAGGATCACCAACGGCAGGAACGTGCCACCGATCTGCAGGAACAAAAGGAACAAAGCGGCCCGGATCAAACGATGGAATAAAAAGCATACCCCGATCAAGGCCTCCCACCAGCCCAAAACAGGGATGAAGACCGCCGGATCAAACCAGTAAACCGTCCGCGCCACCAAGTCATTGACAGGACTATGGCCAAATACCTTGAGCAGTCCGAACCAAACAAAGATGATCCCCATGGAGATGCGCAGGAACAGAGGACCGTGACGGTCCATCCATCCGGCGATGATGGGGTCAATAGTGTTAAAAATACGATGTATCTTGGTCATGCCGCACTCATTTCCATAGTAATGCCCAGAACGGTGATCGGTCGCTTATTTTTATATAATAGCCCACTGACCCTTTTATGTCCAACTGATTGCTAAAATCACCGAGTATGATATACTTCAATTAAATCAATGGAGGACATATGACCATAAAAAGCATAGAAAAAAATATTTTGCAATTACCGCCGAAGGAACGTATCCATATCGTTGAGCATGTATTGGCCAGCTTAAATACCCCTGATCAAAAAATAGAAAAATTATGGGTTGCTGAATCTGAAAAAAGATATGCTGCCTATAAATCCGGAAAAATTAAACCCATCAGCCTGCAAAGCATTAAAAAACGCTTCGCGCGATGAATATTATTTTTCTTCCCCCCTCTGATCAAGAGCTCCTTGAGGCCATTGAATTCTACGAACTTCAACTTCCTGGGCTTGGGTATGCTTTCACTGAAGAATTCTTTGAAACATTGGAATTCATTCGGAAATTCCCAAACGGATGGCAAAAAGTCAGTCGCCATACCCATAAATGTCCATTGCGTAGGTTCCCTTATCTAATTCTTTACGCTGTCGAAGAAATTCAAATAGTCATCACCGCTGTTGCCCATCAACACAGACGCCCATCTTCCTACCTTGACCGTAAATAAAAACGGGGGAGTTTTTTCAACAAAAAAGCCCCGAACTAAAAAAGTTCAGGGCTTTCTCTAATAAAAAACTCCCCGGGGTTGACACAAAACGCATAGTACGCAAGCTGGCGCAACATAATGTGGTTCAACTACTTGTGAAAATGTATAAATATCCGGGAAGAGGCACAACCATCGTTTTTGACCAACCTTTGGCCGCCCGTAAACTCCCTCCGCCAAAAACACTCAAGAATCTTATCACGGAAGCGATGAAATTTCACGATTATTTAGCCGAAGATACTCAAAGAACATTTTTTGATGCCAGCCGCGAATTCAAGGTCACTCGGTCTTGGATATCCCAGCTGATGAAGATAGCCAATGCCCTGCCAACCAACTTCCTCAAAGACATGAAATCCTGCACCGATCAAA
Source organism: Candidatus Omnitrophota bacterium (assembly GCA_030650275.1). Taxonomy (NCBI): domain Bacteria; kingdom Pseudomonadati; phylum Candidatus Omnitrophota; species Candidatus Omnitrophota bacterium. The sequence continues at coordinate 61,730 of JAUSEK010000012.1, forward strand.
CTACCATCAAACGCTTTTCCGGCAAGACCCTAATGCACATCGCGAAACTCAAAACCCCTCAAGAACGGCAAACCACTATCAATAACTTATTAAGCGACTCCGCTTCAATATGAGTCCGACTTAAGACTTGGGTATAATCTTCTGACCACCCTATCTGACCACCTGCCTGATCTTTCAAGACCGTGCTTTTTCAACCCATAGCTAATCGTGCCATAATCATGCCACAATCGCGCCTTTATACCTGACGCAAATCTGACGCAAATCTGACGCAAGCTTTTAGCTGTTTTTTAAAATATAATGCGTAGTTTTCCCTACACCCTGTTTTTTGATAATCTTTAAACCTATCAACCGCTTTAATAATTGATTAGCAGTTTCACGGGTTATCTTAAACATCTTTTGAATCTCTCCGCTACCAATCTGTTTATTAGCAACTATATGCTCGATAACCTTACTTTCTCTCTCAGTTAAACTAAATTGTGTTAGATATCCTTCTGTGATCTTTGTCTTTCGTAACGTAACGACAATGCTACTTCCAGCGTATTCAAATTCCGGCTCTGGCAATCCCCATTCCTTACACCATGAAATTATTTTATTAGTTCCTGTTCCAACCTCTTCAGCATATCCAATCCGGAAAAATGCTGTGGCAATTGAAGGATTTACCGGTTTTGATTCATGCGTTTGTTTTAATGTTGCCGTAGTCCAACCTTGCGGCAGATGTCCCGGATTCCAGAACTCCATACGGTCATCAAATATCCTGATCTGTACTTTTGAAGTGGTTCTATAGTCTCGGTGTGCCAAAGCATTTGATAATATTTCTCTAATAGCTTTGGGCGGATACAGCCATTTTTCCTGCCGTTCTAATTTTCCCGATTCAATCCATGCACGCATTGGAATATGATCAAAAATAAATTTTTCTGCTTCCTTTACAAGTCTGATGACATCTGCGTTGACTGGCTTTAAATCTATCATTTCCCCCGCTACATCCACTCCTTTAAACCTGATGCATTTTACTTCCAACTGTTCAAAAAACTTTTCTGGATTTTTTCCAAACAAAAGAACCGCACCATTAGTCAGCTTACCGTTATTAAGCAACTTAAGCTGTGTTAATATCGCTTTCAGCGATCCATTCTCGTCAACATCAAGGTCACGTTTCTTTTTGGCAGACAATACAAAATTCTTAACTTTTGTAATATCAATATCTGTTAACGACGATCCTTTGCAAATTTCATTATCAAAATGATGCGATTCTTTGTATTTTTCCAGAATCAACCCTTCGTATTCATCCTTGCCCATCTGCCGGGTTGAGGGCCCCACACGCTTATACGGCCTACCATCCGCCAAGACCAATTTATCTTTGGACTGTTTAACCTCAATGACAATTATTTGTTTACCTTTAATCTTTTTCACAGTGATCTTCGGCTGGATTCTTGGATCCGTGTGCTGGGCAATACGATTGACTAAATCTTCAACAGTGCCTTTGCCGATCTGAACACCCTGAACCTCTCCAGTCTTTGATACGCCCACAAGCAACCGCCCACCCTCGGTATTAGCGAAGGCCGTTATACTTTCAACGATCTCATGAATTTGAGACAGTGACGGCTTCCATTCAATTATCGTTGATTCACTAGAACCAATTAATTTTAATGACATTATGCCCCCTACCCGCTTTAACCTCGGCGGTGAATTTCTTGAATTCGATTGTTTCGGATTCTTTATGCATTAGATTTCCTAATTTACCCGTAAATTATGTTACACGTCTATGATCATATTTTATTACTTTTTTGTTCGAAGAACTAAAATGCTATCATCCATAAGAACTACACCTGCTGGCTCTCCACGCATAACTGCAATCTTATTCCATATCCACTTATCTTCAATGCCTGCAATCTTTTTCTTTCCCTTCATTCGAATTCCATAAACAGTCCATCCTGCATCTTTTAGAACTTCGAGCGTTTTTGAAATACCCACTACTGATCGCATTTGATCAGGAACCTCTATATCATCCCAAATATCACCCAAATCACGCAATTCTTGAATAAAACCGCCCACAAGATCAATTTCTAAATCGCTATTTGGTTCATCATTAAAAAAATACGAAAAATGACAACCGATTACAACGTCAACAATTTCTCTACCAGTGGTTAATCGAGGCATTACGACCATCCGCTTCTGCCATGCTTCCAGTATTCCGGGCTTAATTACTTCGATCAGTTTGGGCACAACAATATTAATACCATCTTCCCATTTACAAGCTATCCGATCCGCTAAAATATGCGAAGAAGATCGGACATTCTTTTCATCAATCCCAACCCAAACAGGAAGAATGACTTTCTCTCCGTTCACTTCTTTTTGCGCCAATCCGTCTAATTCAAGATTTGTATAATGTTTATCAAAGAAAGCTGTTGATAAAATCACTATGCCATACCGGCTTTTATTCAAGCCATCGTCTATCTTACGACGAAGACTATCTCCAATCTTTAGATCAAACTGATCAAACCATACACTTATACCCAAAGAAGACAACAGCTGAGCAAGCGGCTTTGCAACCGTTTCTCGATCTTCTGATGCATAAGAAATAAAAACATCTTTCTCAACTATTGATGAATTCATAGTTTGCGACTTCAGTTTTCTTATTTGTTAATGTCGCAAGAAATCTAATCGTACTCGTGACATGATTAAAAATTAAAAGGCTCTCATTATAATTTAATACCGGATTATCATGAGCCAAACTTTGATTATTTCGCACATGATTAAATGCTTCCATCATTGAAATACTTGATTTTAAAATTCGCTCTGTCATCTCAGACTCAACTAATCCGTCTTTTTGCAATCGTTTTACATATTCACCAAAAAAACTATGAAGAGGCTTGTCGCGGCTTACATCAATTCCCTTTTCTTTACATAAGACCCGAATGTACTTTACTACAAAAGTATGCAAACGATCTATCCCAGCCTCCGGCTCATTTTTATCAATCGCATCTCTTACAGACTTCGCCAAAGTCTCAAAATCTTTTTCCTCTGAATTTGGAGAAATTGCTTCAATTTCAGGGACAGATCCTCCCTGCTTTAATCGATCAATAATGCGAACACAATCCAGATATAATTGATTATCAACAGTCACATAACTCAAACTTTTCCAATACTCGCACATATGTTCTAGAAGCTTGGCAACAACATGATTCGGTTCCTTCTGCCAAAAAGCACGAAGTCTGTTAGCTTTTGAACAACTGGCATTAGAATATTTAACATCGTCAATATCCTTGCCCGTACTATCTGAAACAAATTCAGCAAACGTCCGATTAGAAAAATTTAAGACATACCCACTCTCCATCCCTAAGATTTTCTCTAATTTTCTTTTCTCAATATTGGACAGATTAGACATACATGTCCTTCTTTAAATTTTTATCCATTACAATCTCCATGCCCAAATAAACAAAGTACCCTATGCCGTGGAACACGCTGTGCATAATGTCTTTACGTAGTCGTAATGGTCTTTGTCGGCGAACCTTATAAACTCCAAAACATTTTTGGCTATAGCTTTAGCCTCTAAAGTGGGTGCCGTAACGTCTCGTGAGAAATCTCTCCCATGTGAATATTCATGTAGGAATTTCAAAACAAAATCACCAGTTCCCTTTTTCAAATGATCCTGATCGTTAATAAATCTGCTGAGAACGATATTTGAAAAATCTTCAGTGCTCTTGCAAGCCCACTTAAACGTTGCAAAATACTCTAATGCCTTGCGTCCAATATTTGCCACCAGTGGCGCATCAATAAGACTGGTCTCGTTAACATATTGGAACAGTCTGCAACAAAGATAATGATATTCGGTTTTGTATTCTCGCAATAAAAGAGGCAAGTTCTCAATAGTTACCCTTTGAGCACCATCCGAACATGTCCGGTTCATAATAAATATATGTGAATCCCGAAAAAGATTCTGCTCGCAAAACCAATCCCTAATTAAATTAAAAAACTCATAATTATGTGTCAGAACGATTAATTGATGAACATCCTTAAGCTGACGCTTCAAGAAACCATAAGTTCGAAATAGAAAATTCCCGTCTTGACTATCCACGGGATCATCAATAATAACGATGGCATTCCTTTTATCAAAACCATCTTCTTCAAGCTTAACGAGGAAGTACACAAGAGCCAAAATGCTCTTTTCCCCCTCGCTTAAATGCTTTGTTTCTTTTCCTCTTCTTTTAAGTGCATACCCAACACCGCCCTCTGCAAGATCTACAATTTCAAGAAAAATATGCGATTCACCGAAGAAATCCTTCAAGATCTGATTAATTTTATTTAAAGCATCTGAAGCATTGTGCAATGTAGCCTTGAGAGCATTGATTTGTTCGATCAATCCAATGCGATCACTTTTAAGAGCCCCTATCTTTGTCTCAAGCTCTGCCGCTTCCTTCTTTTTTGTGAAATACTCTCTGCTGGACAGGGTCGTCGCAATTATGTGTAACTCGATTGCTTCAGCCGCCTGCTTGATCTCGCTTTCAATGACATTGATCCGAGCATTATGCTGGCCAACAATGGCATTTATTCTTTGTATGGCCCCGTTAATGCTTTCAAAAGACTCTTTTGGAAACACGACACTCTGGAATGTTTTGGACGATTCATGAATGCTACTTTTTTTGCTAATAAGGCTTTCTCGCAAAGATCGTATTTTATCAAGCAGGGTTTTACCTGAATCCTTAATAGTAGAATGTAGACCAAGATATTCTTTAGCAAGTTCCGGAAATAAAACGCTGGAATCAAGGTCAACCTCAAGCTCTTTTGAATCAAAGGCCAATGATTGAACGGTCATGTCAATTTGTTCTTTGACCTTTTGAAGCTCATCGGTAAAGAATTTGCCTAATCTATCCATGCGGCCTTTAGGCAAGCTACTACCGCAAAATTTACAAGAGTCGAACTTTCTATACTTATGCAAGTGTTACCCAGTTTCAGTCCAGTCTCTCAGCGATTTATCGCCTTCCAGCTCGGTGATATTTTCGAAACGAACAACAACATCCAACAAGTCATTCGCGCCTTGAAAGAG